>CAZQLB010000074.1:0-7567 GCA_964593915.1 uncultured Pseudobdellovibrionaceae bacterium | reverse complement strand
ACTTTGGTGATCCAGCGGGGGTCCAATTCATATCCGTACCAGTTTTCCAAAAACTCTTCGCGTTTCACACCGCATTCAACCGCCAGGCGCAGCACCTTGCCCTCGAGCCCAATCAATTCGCGGTTAGTGGAATAAAGCCGCTGGATCAACTGGTCAATACGGGCATTGTTCAAACGCACTTCGTTCATCAATGTGACCATTTCAGCTTTTACCGCCTCATACTTCTTGGTCACGGCAGCGTCGGGTTGCTTGGCCTTGGCCAGCACCTCAATCCGTTCATCCTGATATTTACGGAGTTTTTTGTACGTCTTTTGAATCTTGTCAAAACTTTCGAGCGTTTGCGGTAACAGTTCCTGTTCCATCGCGGACAATGTTACGCCTGCCTCTTCACCCTCGGCCTCGGCACCTTCGGGGTTTTCACCTTCTGGACGCTCATCCTCTTCGGCCTCTTCCTCGGGGCCCGCATCAACACCGTACGTTGCATCCAGATCAATGATTTCACGCAAGAACAGGTTGCCTTTTTTCAGCCCCTCGTTCCACGCGATAATCGATTCAATCGCCAATGGGCTTTCGCATAAGCCGCCAATCATCATTTCGCGCCCGGCTTCGATCCGCTTGGCGATTGCAATTTCACCTTCGCGCGATAAAAGTTCAACAGATCCCATTTCGCGCAAGTACATGCGCACAGGGTCATCCGTACGGCCCAGATCTTCTTCGTCCACATTACCGGCAGAATCGTATTCTTCTTCTGTTTTTTCCTTGGGCGCGGCGTCCACATCTTCGGCATCGCCATCCACCATCTGAATACCAATGTCCGAGAGCGTTGCCATCGCATCTTCGATCTGTTCGGACGAAAACTGTTCAGCTGGCAAAGCAGCATTCAATTCATCATAAGTGATGAATCCCTGTTCTTTTCCCTTGGTCACCAAACGTTTTAAAATCGTCTGGAGCGATCCGCGCGGCGCTGCGTTTTCACGTGCTTCTTCCTGCGCTGCTGCTTCAACATCAGCCTTAGCTTTTTTAACAGATTTTTGTGGAGCGGTTTGTTTTGCTGGAGCCATTTTTTCTTTACGCAATATCCTAGGAACTGGGCGAGAGATGATTCGCACCCATGTTCATTCACAATGCCAATTTTTCAAATCATTTCAAGGGGTGATATAGGATTTTGACCCTTTTTGTCAAGATCTTCCCCATTCTTTATCCTGGATTCGCCTTATCTTTAGGAAATAACTTGCGCCCGCGGATCATCGACCCCCAGACATATCGTATGATATATTTCCATAAATGCTTCATAGGCAACTTGATCTTCCGTTTTCGTCCGCGCACGGGGCTCTAAAACCGTCACACGTTCCGACAAAACTTCTTTTAAAGTGGACACGATCTCTCGGTTCGCGGCAATGACCGCGCGCTGCACGTCTTCTGGCGTATCAAAATCTTGTGTTGCGAATACGTCCATCAATGTATAACGCAGCTGATTTCGGCTTTCATCTGATATATCTAAAATTCCAATTATTTCATCTATTTGCGAGAATATCTTTGGATGATTTATCAGAATTACAAGCAAGATATCAATGGCCCGCGCCCGCATCCCCTGCACAGAAGCTGGCGGCGGACGCAGGGCCGGAACAAACGCCCCACCCTGTTTATTATTGTACCGATGCACTCCAGATAATTGAAACGAACGACCCTTCTGGTCGCGACCAAACAGAGCCCCGATTTTATCCCGAAAGAAATTTTTATAATGATAATTTATCTTTTGATCTGAGATAGTTGTAACTATTTTCTCAATTTCAGATTCAAGTCCAGCGCGCCCTTCTGGTCCTGTTAATGTGATATCAGAGCTACGACTAGCAACTATTTGTTCCCAAACATATTCAGCCAGTGGCGTCCCCCGTTCTAAATACGCGCGAAAGGCCTCAACCCCTTGTTTTAAAATGAATGTATCTGGATCCTCACCGTCCGGCAAAAAGACAATCCGTGCTGTGTGGTCCGGTTTTAACAGCGGCAACATCCGCATCGCCGCCCGGAAAGCAGCCCGGCGCCCCGCATTATCCCCATCAAAACAAAGCGTTATACTTTTTTGCGTATCTGGAATTAAACGCCACAACAAGGTCATTTGATCTTCAGTCATGGCTGTCCCCAGCGGCGCAACGGCCCCTGTTACCCCTGCTTGATGACAGGCAATCACGTCCATATACCCCTCAACCACCACAATTGGCTGGTGATCAGCCGCCGCCGCCCGCGCATGGGACAAGGCGTACACAATTTTCCCCTTATGAAAAAGCGGTGTTTCCGGCGAATTTAAATATTTTGGCGGCGTAAAATCCCCGCGCGACGGTTCACGCATATGTTCGGGCAAGACCCTCCCCCCAAACGCAATAACCCGGCCATTTCGATCCATCACCGGGAACATCACGCGGTCGCGGAAAAAGCTGTAAAACGTTCCATCCTCACGGCGTTTCACCAACCCCAGTTCAGACATCATGCTTTCGGTAAATCCAGCGGATTTCAGGGCATGAATCATGGCCATCCCATCGCCCGGCGCATAACCAAGCTGGAACCGCGCAATCGTATCGGGGGACAAGCCGCGATCTGTCAAATATGCCATCACAGCCCGATTCTGGGGCGCGGCCAGCTGGGCGCTGAACCACGCGGCGGCAGCCTCCATTAACTGATAATATGTCTTTTCACGCGCGACCTGGACCGGATCCGCCGCCTGCACCTTTGGCATCGGTATTCCCGCCGCCGTCGCCAGACGCTCCACCGCTTCCAAAAACGATAGGTTATCCTGCCGCATTGTAAAGCCCACAATATCCCCGTGCGCCCCGCATCCAAAGCAATGGTAAAATCCCTTTTCATCGTTAATATAGAAACTGGGGGTTTTTTCCTTATGAAAAGGACAGCACGCGCGAAACTCACGGCCCGCCCGTGTTAATTTCAGGGATCGACCCGCCACCTCCGACAACGGCAGGCGTGCGCGCAAATCATCCAAAAAGCGAGGCGGAAAAGACATGCCCCTACCATACGGTCAGTTTCACGAAGAATCAACTCGGTAAGCTGATTACATATCTTTAAATATATACATAATATAATTCTTGATTTCTCTTTGAATTATGACTAAAAATAGTCTCTTATAGAGGATATGATATGAATAAAATCCCACTTCATTACCGTCACACCGACGCTGCACGTTTACTGGCCGACCGACTGGTTGCCCATGATCATGATCAGCTCTCTACCACCCTGTCCCGCATCACTTATATTGGCGCTGTATCCGAACAAGAACGATTGGGTACATTCGCCCCCAAAACCCAAGACGGCAGTGGTACCCTCTCCGGAATTGATAGTCACAGTGTTTTAAAGGTATTCGACATCCTGAATTCAATGGGGGTCGCATTAAAACCAGAACATCTGGTATCATACCTTACGCTGCGGGAGCATGATCACGCACTAACACAATATGACAATGCCCATTGCCGGGATTTTTTAAGCGATCCTGTACAGACAGATATTCTTGTCATGGGATTCATCCCGTTCGATTATGATTTAATGGGTGTACAAAGCTATGCCCCAGGACTTCAGGTTAGCCCAAAACACACATTAGACCATGCGTGGATGAACGCCGCCCTTACATCCAAAAGCAAGATCGTCATCACATTTGGAGGACCAAAAGAGGTCAATGGCGATCATTTCACCTTTCCCCATCACAGAAAATCTCCTTTTAAATCCATCACCCACGTATTCGAAGAGTTAGCAGGTCCAGAATCAGAATCAAATCGGATGACATCAAATGTGGCCATCCATCAAGATTATCTGGAGGCATTAAAAAATCGCTATAGAGATCAGCACACGCGCTCTGCCAAGGATCAGCACCTATCGCCCCATCTGGCCAACGTATAATCCAATCAGAGGGATCATCCCGCCAGTTTTGATTTAACGATACCAGATGCTTTGGTCATATCAAACTGGCCGGCCAATTTCTCACGCGCGGCCGCCATCACACGGCCCATATCCTTTATCCCCGTTGCCCCCATCGATGTAATCATCTCGGCAATCAATAAGGCCGCCTGATCATCAGACAGCTGCGCCGGCATAAAGCCTTGGATCACGACTGTTTCCGCCTCTTCTTTTTCGGCAAGTTCGGCACGGCCATTATCGCGATAAATCTTTGCGCTTTCGGCGCGTTGTTTGAGCATTCCTTGCAACATCGACATCAAATCCGCATCCTCGGCCGCCGGTTTGCCCGCCGCCCGTGCATTAATATCCACTTCTTTCATCTTTGCGATGATCAGCCGAATGGTTTCAAGGCGCAGCTTGTCCCCCGCCTTCATCGCCGTTTTCATGTCATCCGTCAAACGGGTACGCAGATCAGTCATTTTCGGTCAATCCTCTATATTATAGATAAACATGCAGAAGATCATAACGTCCTGCACGGTTCGTTTCAACCTATAACCGGAAAGAACTGCACATCTTTTCAGATAAATAAGGATGCATAGGTTCATGTCTAATCCGATGAAAAGTACCAAGATTATCACCCAAGTTCAGGCCCTGATACCGCTCTACCATGATGCGCGATGCTTGCCACATTTCAAAACAAACGCGAATATACGGATCTATTATTTCTTGGTTGGTTGTTAATATGCGGGCCGTATCCCCATACAACCATTTTTTCCGGTCATCATCCGCAATCAACCACCGCGTAAATAACGCATCCAAAAGATCTTTTAGCGCCGTTATATTCATTTCACTTATATATTTCCGCATGGCATGAACGGGATCACGATGCACAATAATTTGGTGCGGTGCACGTGATGCATCAGCAAAACATCGCTGCATGGATATCCCGCATATCTCACCGTGCTGCGCAAAATCCGCGGTTGCGCGGCGCAGGTCATCGGCCTTGATCCATGCTTTTGTCGTGGCAAGATCCATCTGGATCATAGCGGTTTCTGGCGCGTTCACTTTCATGCTTCGTAATATACATAATTAAAAAGCCATTTACAACACCTATTTCACCGCGTTTCTTGACGTTTTTCCAAAAACATCGTATAAATGACTCTATCGATCCCGTCCGCCATTATGGACGGGTTTTGCTTTGTAATAAGGAAGAATAAAATGGACAAAATTCCCCTGACCGCCCCTGGTTTTGAGGCGCTGCAAAAAGAACTGCATCACTTAAAAAGCGTTGAACGCCCCGAAGTGATCCAGGCGATTGCCGAGGCGCGCGCGCATGGCGACTTGTCCGAAAACGCGGAATATTCATCGGCCCGTGAACGTCAAAGTTTTATTGAAGGCCGTATCGAGGATTTGGAAGCCGTCATTTCCCGCGCTGACGTGATTGACCCCAAAACGCTGTCTGGCGAAACCGTTAAATTCGGCGCGACTGTCACCGTTGTGGACGAAGAAGACGGGGACGAAGCCACCTATCAAATCGTTGGCGAGTACGAAGCCGATATCGATAGCAATAAAATATCGATCGGATCGCCGTTATCCCGTGCCATGATTGGTAAAGGTGTGGGCGATACCGCCGCCGTTAACACCCCAAAAGGCCGCAAAAATTACGAGATTATCAAGGTCGCGTTTGCTTAGAGCAAACGTATTCGTCCTTTAAGATAACTGTATTCATATTAAAAAAAAAGCCCTTTTTAAAGGGCTTTTTCTTTGTTCATTTCTTTATTCGGATGGAGGTTCTGCATCTGCGGCTGGTATAGAATCTATAGAATCGGCCGCACCCTCTTCCCCATCATCCTCGCCCGCAAGCCAGGCAACCGAAATCACCTTTTCGCCATCCGCCACACGGAACAGAGTCACACCCTGAGCGCTACGGCCCGTGATGCGCACATCCTTCACACCCGTGCGGATCAGCTGGCCACCATCCGACACCAGCATGATATGGTGATCATCCGCAACCGGGAATGTGGCAACAACGTCCCCATTTTTGTCGGACAAGCCCATGTTCACAATACCGGATCCGCCGCGCCCTGTAATACGGTATTCATAACTGGATGTCCGTTTTCCAAACCCGCGCGATGTGACCGTCAGCAAGAATTGCTCGGATTCTGCAAGTGCTGCAAATCGTTCCGGTGGCAACGTGATATCCGATGCAGTTTCTTCGACATCCTCGGATCCAGTAGAGGCCGATTGCATATCATCAGCAGATTCAACACCATCCGCAGCCCGTAATTTCGATGCCATTTTTAAGTAGGCTGCGCGTTCATCAGACGACGCATCCATATGTTTTAATATGGACATGGAAATCACTGCATCCCCCGCGCCCAAGCGAATACCGCGTACGCCCGTTGATGTCCGGCCCGCAAAAACGCGCACATCATCCACAGCAAAACGAATAGCCTTGCCTAAATGAGTTGCAAGAAGAACGTCTTCATCCGGCGCACAGATTTTGACATCGACCAGACGCTCACCCTCTTCTTCCAGCTTCATCGCAATCAAGCCGTTTGAGCGGATATTTTTGAAATCAGACAGTTTATTTCGCCGTACACCCCCATGAGATGTTGCAAACATAATATCCAGATGATCAATGACGGTTTCATCCTCGGGCATACGCAGAATAACCGATATATTTTCACCCGCTTCCAGCGGCATCATATTCACAAGCGCCTTGCCCCGTGATTGAGGATTCCCAAGCGGCAATTGCCATACCTTTAACCGGTGCACAATCCCGCGCGATGTAAAACACAAAATAGGTGTATGGGTTGACGCAACAAACAAATCGGATACAAAATCCTCGTCTTTCGTGCTCATCCCCGAACGTCCCTTGCCGCCCCGACGCTGCGCGCGATAGGTTACAAGCGGCACACGTTTGATATAGCCGCCATGGGTAATGGTGACGACCATATCTTCACGCTGAATCAAATCTTCGATATCTTGTTCAAATTCAGCCTCGACAATTTCAGTCCGGCGCGGCGTTGCATACCGCATACGGATATCGGCCAGTTCCGCTTGCATCACTTCGTACAATTTTATTTTTGATGCCAGGATCGAAAGATATTCGGCAATTTCATCTGTAATCTGGCGCAATTCACCGCCAATTTTTTCCCGCTCAAGACCAGTCAATCGTTGCAGGCGCAAGTCCAAAATAGCCTTTGCCTGTTCTTCAGACATTTGATATGTCCCGTTTTCATCCACCTGATATTCGGGATCATCGATCAGATCAATAAGCGGTTTAATATCGTGCACAGGCCAACGACGCGCAATCATTTCCGCCTTTGCTGTACCAGGATCCGGCGCACGGCGGATCAATTCAATCATGTCATCAATATTGGCAACCGCAATAGCAAGACCCGCCAAGATATGGGCCCGTTCCCGTGCCTTGCCCAGATTATAAACAGTCCGGCGTGTAATCACCTCTTCACGGAACTTGATAAAGGCCGTCAGAAAGTCACGCAGCATCAATGTTTGTGGCCGCCCGTGATGAAGCGCCAGCATATTGCATGCAAAATTTGTTTGCAGCATGGTATGACGGAACAATTGATTTAAAACGACGTCTGCCTGTGCATCCCGTTTCAATTCCACAACGACGCGCACACCATCACGGTCGGATTCATCC
>CAZQLB010000073.1:232-7571 GCA_964593915.1 uncultured Pseudobdellovibrionaceae bacterium | reverse complement strand
CATTGTCGAAGGGGACAGTGCGGGTGGGTCTGCAAAACAGGCCCGCGCCCTAAAAAATCAGGCCATTTTACCCCTGCGCGGAAAAATTTTAAACGTTGAACGCGCACGCCTTGATAAAATTCTCTCCTCTGAACAGGTGGGAACATTAATCACAGCCCTGGGCACCGGTATCGGCGAAGAATTTAACATCGATAAAACACGTTATCATAAAATCATTATCATGACCGATGCGGACGTGGATGGATCGCATATTCGTACACTTCTTTTAACCTTTTTCTTCCGCTATATGCCCGCAGTTATCGAACGCGGCTATCTGTATATCGCGCAGCCACCATTGTACAAAGTCAAGCGGGGCAATGCATCAGAACTGTATCTCAAGAATGAATCAGCTCTGGAAGATTATTTGATCACCGCAATGGCCGAAGATATTGGTTATCGTGATCACACCGGGGCTATTCGCGCACACCATGATTTAATCGATATTCTACACCGCGCCAGAACATTTAAAACCGCGCTGGAACAACTGAATCAGCGGGTCGGTGATCGGTTTATTTTGGAACAAGCCGCAATTGCCGGTGCCTTATCCGATCAAATCCTTTCGGATGAAAAAATGGGAACGAATGCCGCATCCGCATTGGCCCAGCAGCTGAATGCCCATGCACACAAGGCTGAAAATACATGGACCGGGACATATAGTATATCGGATGGTTTCGTTGTATCGCGCACCGTACGCGGCGTCACCCAAATGGCACGGTTGACCCCAGATGTGTTAAGATCGCCGGATGCACGCCGCCTGCATGCCGCGCATACCTGGCTGACCGAAAACTTTAAAGACGCCGGGTCCTTGATCGTTAAGGGTAAGGAAACATCATCTATTTATGGCCCTGCTGAACTGTTTGATTCCGTTTTGTCGTCTGGACGAAAAGGGTTGCAGATCCAGCGATACAAAGGTCTTGGGGAAATGAATCCGGAACAATTGTGGGAAACAACATTGGATCCAGATGTGCGATCCTTGTTACAGGTCACGGTTGACGACGCGCTACAGGCGAATGATCTGTTCTCAACATTGATGGGCGATATTGTCGAACCCCGACGTGATTTTATTCAAGAAAATGCGTTAAAAGTCACTAATCTGGATGTGTAAAAGAGATTTAAATGCCTCATATACCGCTTATCGACACACTATCAAACATCGTATGTGCAGCATTTAAGGACAATGGATTACCTGCTGAATACGGCATTGTCCGCTTGTCGGATCGGCCTGATCTTGCTCAATTTCAATGCAATGGGGCCCTTCCTGCCTCAAAGAAAATGGGCAGAAATCCCCGTGACGTGGCAACCCAGATCGCCGATACCCTGGCCCAAAACCCCCTATTTAAAAAAGTAGAAGTTGCTGGTCCCGGATTTATCAATCTGGATATAACCGATGCCGCGATCGCAGCCGCGATCACAGACATGAAAGCAGATCCATTTAAAGGGGTTGCGCAAACCGGTGCCGGTCAGGTTGTATTACTCGATTACGGCGGCCCCAATGCAGCAAAGGCAATGCACGTCGGGCACCTTCGGACCGCGATTGTCGGCGATACGCTGCGCCGTATCCTTATCGCAACCGGTCATCAGGCTATTGGAGATATTCACCTTGGGGATGATGGACTGCAAGCCGGAATGGTTATTTCCGAATTAGAAATCCGCTATCCGGACTGGCCCTATTTCACACCCGGTAAAACAGATGGTTTTCCGGATACGTTTCCAATTGATTTTGATACATTGACCGATATTTATCCCGCCGCGTCTGCGGATGCCAAGGCATCTCCTGAACGTATGGCACGTGCCAAACGTGCAACATTTGACCTGCAACAAGGACATCCGGGATATAACGCGCTTTGGAAAAACATCGTTGACATGTCATGCGCGTCAATGCGCAAAAATTATGGTGCTCTGAACGTCTTTTTTGATTTATGGACGGGTGAAAAGGGGGTTTCTCCTTTAACCCCCTCTATGGTCCATGATTTAGAAAAACGCGGATTTGCCGTCCCGAGCGAAGGAGCCACTATTATCAACGTTGCCAAAAACGACGATAAAAAAGAAGTTCCTCCCCTGATCCTTATAAAATCAGATGGAGCCTATCTGTATCCAACAACCGATCTTGCAACACTAATCGACCGGGGATCCACATCAGATCACCCAAAACTAAACAGATGTATATACGTTGTGGATCAGCGGCAATCCCTTCATTTTGAACAGGTTTTTCGTGCCGCATATATGACAGGCATTGCATCAAAAAATCTGGACCTAACATTTGCCGGTATCGGGACAATGAACGGGACAGACGGGAAACCATTTAAAACCCGCGCCGGTGGTGTTTTGCGCCTGCAAGACTTGATCCAAATGGGTATTGATAAGGCAAATGCGCGCATGGCCGAATCGCATATTGGTGATGAACTGGATTCCGATGAGAAAAATGCGATTGCGCAAAAAATTGCTGTCGCTGCCATCAAATTTGCCGATTTGAAAAATCCACGCCATGTTGACTATGTCTTTGACATGGATGCCATGACAACGTTCGAAGGGAAAACAGGCCCCTATCTGATTTATCAAGCTGTACGAATCCACTCGATATTAAAAACAGCAAAAGATAAAGGATTTGAACCCACTTCAATTGCGGTTGATGAAACAACACGTTCCCTTGCACTATTGATTGCAGACTATCCGAATATTATCCAAATGGTGACGCGGGAACTGTCCGCCCATATTCTGGCGGACTACCTTTACCGTCTGGCACAGGAATTTTCGGCGTTTTATAACCGGTGTCATATCATGAATGAACCCGATGCGCAGCGACGCGGAAACTGGTTATCCACCTGTATCGCAACACGGGATATACTGGAACATGGACTTTCATTAATGGGCATTGATGTGCCGGATCGCATGTAAAACAAAACCCCCTTTTGAAAGGGGGTTTTTATTTCTTAATTCAACAAAAAAATCACACATCCAGTAATAAACGCTGTGGATCTTCAATCGCTTCTTTTACACGCACCAAGAAACTAACCGCTTCACGGCCATCAATAATCCGGTGATCATAAGACAAAGCCAAATACATCATCGGCCGCGCCTTGATCGATCCATCTTTCATAACCATGGGCCGTTCCTGAATTTTATGCATTCCCAAAATCGCGACCTGCGGCGGGTTAATAATGGGGGTGGACATCAAAGACCCGAAAATCCCCCCATTCGTAATGGTAAAAGTACCGCCAGTCATATCCGACATCCCCAATTTCCCATCCCGCGCACGTGCGCCAAGATCCATAATGTCTTTTTCAATCCGCGCCATGGATTTTGTATCACAATCACGTACAACCGGTACAACAAGCCCCTGCGGCGCAGAAACCGCAACGGAAACGTCATAATAATTTTTATAGATAATCTCATCCCCTGCAATTTCCGCATTCACAGCCGGAAATTCACGCAAGGCCTGCACAGCCGCCTTAATAAAAAACGACATAAAACCCAGTTTAACGCCATGCTTTTTCTCAAACGAATCCTTATACGCGGACCGCAGTTCCATAACAGGTCCCATATCAACTTCGTTGAACGTTGTCAGCATCGCCGCTGTGTTTTGAGCCTCTTTCAAACGCTGTGCAATAATCTGACGCAGCTTGGTCATTTTGACCCGCTCTTCACGTGGATGATCCGCACGGGGCGCAGAAGAAGAAGCCGGCATGGACACAGCAGGAATAACGACAGGCACAACAGCAGCCGGTGCTCCCGAAACAGCCTGAAGCACATCACCCTTGGTCACACGGCCATCTTTTCCTGTGCCAGCAACAGTCGATGGATCAATCCCTTGATCCCCCGCAATCTTGCGTGCAGCCGGCATAACAGCAGGAGCAGGAGCTGGAGCCGATTTTGTAGGAGCATGAGAAACAGCAGGAGCCGCCGATGTATTGGCCGCCGCCGGAGCAGCACCACCAGCCTGTAATTCAGCCAGCAAAGCCCCAACCTTAACAGAGGCACCCGCCGGCACAGAAATACGGGCCAAAACCCCAGCAGCAGGCGCATTCACCTCCAATGTCACTTTATCCGTCTCTAATTCAACGACGGGTTCATCCGCCTTGACGGCCTCCCCTTCTTTTTTCAGCCATTTGGCAACAGTGGCTTCTGTCACAGATTCCCCAAGGGTGGGTACAAGAATTTGAGTCATGATTATGTCCTAAAATCAAGGAGGTGGAGAGATTTCGTACAATAATTTGGACCTAAAATGAGCGTACGTCAATGGCCTGTGCATAGGAATTTTTATATCGTTTTCCAGAAATCGTTTCGAATTTTAGGGAAAATTAAATCCCTATTTATCGCAAATCTATAGGGTGAGGGTAAGCAAAATAAACAACAAGGACAAAAATAATGTATGCGACCTCTTTTGCAACCGAAATCGATCAACTGACCAATGGGGCGATCCCGGTGCGTCAAACCCAAAAAAATACGCTGCGCCAGGATTTTAAACAACAAAACCAGCAAATGAATCGTCCAATCAAAGCGTCATCAGATGACAGCCCGATCGGAACATTCATTTTGGAATCTTTAATGGGATTTGGATTTCCCGGCTTAAGCGCCATGTTTAACACCTTTGGCCCCTGTGATATCGCAGAATTTTATGACCAGAGCCGCTGGGCCATGGGGGGAGGAAGCTCCGCCAAACAAACCCCATTTTTACAGAAGAACAACAAGGGACAGCCCATACCGGGCATGATGAGCCCCGTTCGGCGGAAAAAATCTCTTTTAAACTTCATTCTAGGTTAAGAGGTCTTTTATCCCAGAAACAGGATAAGAATGGCGATACCCCCTAGAACTTATTCATGAACGGATTTTAATCTATCCCTAACTCTTAAGATATACACTTGAGGCATGAAGCCCGAGTTTTCAGCCCATATTTTGCGCGAACGATTTACCATCGAAGACATGGATGGAATATCCGCGCCCATCATCGCACTTTCAAATCGTTTCTTTCTTCCTCTTACGAATGAAAAAGGAGAAACCATCGAAACATTCGTTATTCGGGGACAAATGCTCCATACGGTTGTACGTATGGCTGGAATGATGATGCACAGCTTTTCTCGAAACGGCCCCATCCTCACCCGTGAGACACCATTTGACTTTGATGATACATGTTAAAAAGCGGCCGGTATGTTTGAATACCAATACAATGAAAATCTCTGGGTTGCCGTTTATCAGAATGGAAAACAAATCTATTCAAAAGGTCAGCATCACAGCTTCCTTGACGTTATTGAACAGTGCGAAGCCTTAAGCACCGAACATAAATATGAGGATAACCTGCGCGTCGCTGAAGAATTATTCAACAAAGCCGGAAAACCCGTCAGCATTCATTACGAAGCAAATATAGCATCAAATATTTATGTTGGTCCTGTTATCGGACGATCTGCTCTCATCTTACGCGGTGCCCAAAAAACATCGACGTTTATTTTTACGGCAGAAAAGAAAGATGCCAGTTTAAAACAAGCAAATCCCGTCCATTTTATCGCCGCAACCAGCAACTATTTCGAAGGGATACAGCTCGCCTTTCAAATCGGCCAATGTAACGAAAAAATCCGCCGTGAAATAATCGATCCAAAATCCGATGAGATGATTAAACATTCCGTTGCACGGGATCGATTGGCCGAAGTTGCAGATAATATCCGCAATTTTGAAAAAATGTATGATGTTTACTATCGCCCAGAGAAACCAAGTTTTGCTGCGCTCATTTCAAATGCGGAGGAAATGATGCGTGAACGCTTAAACAAGGACGTAGTACTATAACCCCCCTATCCGCTTTTCAAATCAAAAAAAAGCCCGCGGTATACGCGGGCTTTTAGTATCCTATCTTTATGAATTATGATGCCAAACCGCGCAGCACATAATGCAGGATTCCTCCATTCAAGAAGTAATCTACCTCGTCCAGGGTATCAATCCGGCAAAGTAATGCGTGCTCTTCTGTTTTTCCATCTGCACGTGTGATGCGCAGTGTCACATCCATACGCGGTTTAATCCCTGCTTCGGCCCCAATCAGATCTATTTTCTCATCCCCTGTCAGGCCAAGCGTTGCACGGGTCATCCCGTTTTTAAACATCAGTGGCAACACACCCATTCCAACCAGGTTGGATCTGTGAATACGTTCAAAGCTTTCCGCAATAACAGCACGTACGCCCAAAAGACGAGTCCCTTTTGCAGCCCAGTCGCGGGAAGATCCTGTGCCATATTCTTTTCCAGCAAAGATCACAAGCGGTGTTTGATCCGCCTGATACTTCATCGAGGCATCGTAAATAGACATTTGCTCACCGGTTGGAAGATATTTTGTCAAACCTCCCTCAACACCACCGAGCATCTCATTTTTAATACGGATGTTCGCAAATGTCCCGCGCATCATCACTTCGTGATGACCACGGCGCGCGCCATAGCTGTTAAAATCAGCAACATCAACACCATGATCCGTTAAATAAGCCCCTGCTGGCGATGATTTTTTAATATTCCCAGCCGGTGAAATATGATCCGTTGTAATGGAATCACCCAGCAAAGCCAGAATACGCGCGCCCTTTACATCACCAACCTTTTCAGGAGTCTTACCCATATGCGTAAAATAAGGAGGATGAGCCACATACGTTGATTTCGAATCCCAGTTATATGTATCACCGGATACAGCCGTCCCAATAGATTGCCATTCTTTCGGTCCCAAAAATACGTTCGCATAACGGGATTTAAACATTTCAGATGTCAGACATTGGTTAATTGTATCCTGCACTTCGGCATTGGATGGCCAGATATCTTTCAGATAAACGGGCGCGCCGTTCTTATCCGTTCCAACAGGGTCTTTGGTCAGATCAATTTTCATGGATCCCGCAATCGCATAAGCAACGACCAGTGGCGGAGACGCCAGATAGTTTGCCTTGACATGCGGGTTGATCCGCCCTTCAAAGTTACGGTTTCCGGACAAAACACCGCATACTGTTAAATCACCGCTCTCAACCGCCTTGGCAATCGGATCTGGCAGAGGGCCCGAATTTCCAATACATGTCGTACATCCATAGCCAACAAGGTTAAAACCCATTTGATCCAGATATGTTTGCAAACCCGCTTTCTGCAGATAATCGGTCACAACCTGGGACCCGGGGGCCAAAGATGTCTTGACCCACGGCTGGGTTTTAAGTCCCTTTTCCGCTGCCTTTTTCGCAACCAATCCAGCCGCAACCAAAACACTGGGGTTTGATGTATTCGTACAGGAAGTAATAGCGGCAATCACCACATCACCATCCTTGACGCTATAGGATGCACCAGCAACAGTAACAGA
>CAZQLB010000073.1:0-222 GCA_964593915.1 uncultured Pseudobdellovibrionaceae bacterium | reverse complement strand
CCGCAAATATTTCAGTTGTTTTAGAAAGCGGCACACGGTCCTGAGGACGTTTTGGACCAGCCAAACATGGTTCTACATCCGCAAGGTTTAATTCCAATGTATCGGTAAACACAGGATCTGCAGACGATGCATCACGCCACATCCCTTGGGCCTTTGCATAGGCCTCAACCACACGCGCACGGTGCGGATCCTGGCGAATGAACTCCAGGAAGTTGCGCAAGG
>CAZQLB010000072.1:1600-7690 GCA_964593915.1 uncultured Pseudobdellovibrionaceae bacterium | reverse complement strand
GTGGCGGATGATTTGGATGTACCCCAGCATGTGCTTCGTTTTTGGGAAACACGTTTTTTCCAGGTACGTCCGTTAAAACGGGGCGGCGGGCGCCGGTATTATCGTCCAGAGGATGTGGCGCTGATCAAAAAAATTCACCATTTGCTGTATGTCGAAGGGTATACGATCAAGGGTGTGCAAAAGTTGCTGAAAGGCGTGTCCAAGATGGACCTGCTGAAAGAACAGGGAATTGCTGTGCCCGGGCCGCTTCAAAGTGCCAATCAATATGAAAATGCCGCCGCAAACCAAGATGGGCCGGATCAGGTTGTATTGGACAATTTGGTCTCGCGGGCCGGATTGTCGGATGCGCAGCGTGCGGCGCTTGAGGCTGCGCTTCAGGAACTGCAGGAGATGAAAGCATTACTGAAAGCGGCGTAAAAACTTTCATAAAAAAGGAGCTATCCAAATGATTCACGTCTTTTTAATTTTAATGATGCTGACGTTTCCTTTTTCCGCCTATGCGCAAGAGGTAAAGGAAACGACCTATGATCGCGTGATGCGGACTCAAACGATCCGATGTGGTTATTTGGTATACTCTCCTTTTATAAAAATGGACGTGAATACGAAGGAACTAAGCGGCCTGACTGTCGAAACGATGGAGGAAATTGGCAAGCAACTAGGCTTGAAAATTGAGTGGGCTGAAGAATTATCGCTGAGCACTGCTTTCGAGACGATCAATATGAACCGTTACGATATGTTGTGCATCCCATTTTGGATGACGCCGCCACGAATTAAGGTGTCGCAACCCACAGTCCCAATGTATTTTGATGGGTACTTTGCTTTTTCTCGGAAAGGAGATGATCGGTTTAAGGGGGGGTATAAATCCATTGATGATCCGACTGTTACAATTGCCGTCCAAGAGGGAGCCGCCATTCAGCATATGGTCCCATCATATTTTCCGAAGTCAAAGGTGATTGAGGAAATGGCCTTGACCAATCCAACGCAGCAACTGATGGATGTCATGACTAAAAAAGCGGATGTTGCTTTTGTTGAAATGACCACTTTCAAAGATTTCGAGAAAACGAATCCAGACAAGGTCCAGGTGACATCGACAACACCTTTTATGGTGATGCCTGCTACTTTATGGGTACCTCGTGATGATATTCGTCTTAAACTTCTTCTTGACCATGAAATTATGATTTTACAAAGTAGTGGAAAGATGGATGCTCTGCTTGAAAAATATGGGGGGCGTAAGTTTTTCTCGTATGTTCGGTCTCCAGCCGAGCCGACAATGCAATAAAATAGGTTGATCTTTACGGGGTTATCCGTTAAAACACCCCCCTATAGTCGGAGTGTGGCGCAGCCCGGTAGCGCACTTGCATGGGGTGCAAGGGGTCGCAAGTTCGAATCTTGTCACTCCGACCATTTTTAAATTTTCCTGTTTATTGGTTTTTTTATGGGATCGGCAGAAGTGCGGATCCTGTTTACTTAATATTGCTGGATAAAGATGCCGCTTTATGCTTTCAATCGCCAAACGCAATGAGAGCTAAAAAAGCGGTATTATAATACCATACACGATTTTTCTTGATCTGGACGTGGTTTTTGTGTACAAACACCCACGATTTTATTTTAACCAAGAGGAAAAAACCATGAAAACTTACTCTGCCAAACCGGCTGAAGTGAATAAAAAGTGGATCCTTGTTGACGCTGAAAACGTTGTGCTGGGCCGTTTGGCTTCGGTTATTGCGATGCGCCTGCGCGGGAAACACAAACCCATTTTCACCCCCCATATTGATACGGGTGACAACGTAATCGTGATCAACGCTGAAAAAGTGCGTTTGACTGGTCAAAAACGTGAACAGTCCATTTTCTACTGGTACACCGGATTTGCAGGTGGTTTAAAAGAACGTACCGCCCGCCAAACACTGGAAGGTAAACATCCAGGCCGTTTGATTGAAAAGGCTGTTGAACGCATGCTTCCTGGTGGTCCTTTGGGCCGTCAAATCATGGGCAATTTGCGCGTTTATGCCGGATCTGAACATCCCCACACTGCGCAGCAGCCCGAAATCGTGGATGTTGGTGCAATGAACCCAAAAAATAAAAGAGCCTAATGAAAGAGGATAATGAACATGTCAACGACAACATTAAACACACTCTCTGATTTGGCTGCGTCTTCGTCGGCGGAATCTACATCAGCTTCGGTGTCCGTTCCCCGTGAACCAAAACGTGATGCCTTGGGCCGTTCATACGCCACTGGCCGCCGTAAAGAATCAACAGCACGTGTCTGGGTCAAACCTGGCAAAGGCAAAATCATTGTGAATGGTAAGGACCAGGCACAATATTTTGGGCGTCAAACACACCTGCTGGTTTTGAATCAGCCGTTCTTGGTTGCAAACCGCGTTAATCAATTTGACGTTTTCGCAACGGTTGCGGGCGGCGGTTTGTCCGGTCAAGCTGGTGCTATCCGTCATGTGATTTCCCGTGCGATTCAGTATTACGAACCAGAATTGCGTTCTCAGTTGAAAGCAGCTGGGATGTTGACCCGTGATGCACGTGAAGTTGAACGTAAAAAAGTTGGTTTGCACAAAGCGCGCCGTTCCAAACAGTGGGCAAAACGTTAAGCTTTTATGTTTGTATATTTTTTATGAAAAAGGCCCTTTACACAGGGCCTTTTCTTTTTGTATGATGCCCTATCGCAATTATTTAAAAGGGGGAATTGAAATGGGTATTACACGCGATCTTCAAATAGCGGGGCGCCTGACCCAAAGTTTTATCAATACCTATTGCGAAAATCATCCTGCCCCAAAAGGTTTCGAAAATTACGGAAACATGAATATATCCTCTACACAGACAGTTGCTGAATTTTGGGAAAAAGAACTGAAATATGCGCGGCAGGGTGTTCGTTTTGGGCCGCCGCATCAAACGGGTGGGAAAGATGCTCCTCTTCCAAAAATGGCAATCGGGCTTTATAAAGATCCAAGTCCATCTTATGATGGATCCTGACCTTTGGTCTTAACCCCTTTTGTGATTTTGCTATGTCCTTGATTAAGCCTTACCGCGATGTGTGGCCACGCATCGATCCATCTACCTTCATTGCTGAAAATGCAACCCTGATTGGGGATGTTCTGGTCGGATCGGATGTCAGTATTTGGTACGGCGTGACTATTCGGGGGGATGTTAATAATATTACAATCGGATCACGTACGAATATCCAGGATGGCACGGTTATTCATGTATCATCGTATACCCAGGGGACGTACGTGGGAGAGGATGTGACAGTGGGCCATATGGCTTTGTTGCACGCCTGTACGGTTGGAAATCGTGTTCTGGTCGGGATGCAGGCTTGTATTATGGATGATGCGCAAATTGGGGATGACGTGATTATTGCGGCAGGGGCGTTGGTCACGCCAGGTAAGGTCATCCCGGCGGGGCAGTTATGGGCGGGCCGGCCCGCGCGATATGTCCGGGATTTGACAGCAGATGATATGCATATGATCAAGATCTCGGCCGAAAAATATGTTCAGTTAGCGCAAGAGTATAAAGATATTTGATAAATTTCCATTTCTTCTGAGAAAAGCCCACTTGCGCTTTTGATGCTGTTTCCTTAATCTGAGCTCATATTTATATATTAAACAAATAGAGTGCCTTGTCATGTCTTCTCCTCAATTTAAACGCGTACTACTCAAGGTTTCGGGCGAAGTCTTGATGGGGGGACGCGAATACGGAATTGACCCGGAAACCACAGATCGTCTTGCCCGTGACATTAAAGAGGTTGTGGATATGGGGGTCCAAGTTTGCGTGGCAATCGGGGCGGGAAATATCTTTCGGGGTGTTGCGGGCGCCGCCAATGGAATGGACCGCGTGACGGCCGATTATATTGGCATGATTGCCATTATTATGAATGCACTGGCGCTTCAATCATCGCTGGAAAAAATCGGGATTCATACGCGGGTGCAATCCGCTATACCCATGGATGCTGTGTGCGAACCATTTATTCGCCGCCGTGCTATTCGTCATGTTGAAAAGGGCCGTGTTGTCATATTTGCGGCGGGGACGGGCAACCCTTATTTTACATCGGATACAGCCGGCGCGCTGCGCGCATCCGAAATGGATTGTGATGCCATGTTTAAAGGCACAAAGGTGAACGGCGTGTACAGTGCCGATCCCCAGAAACAGCCAGACGCGCAGCATTTTTCTGAAATCGGGTATATGGAGGTTTTGCAACGTGATTTAAAGGTTATGGACCCAGCGGCGGTTGCATTGGCCCGTGACAACAATATCCCTGTTGTTGTTTTTTCGATCCGTGAACACGGTAACTTTGCAAAAGTCTTGCGCGGTCAAGGGCTCTCCACTATTATTCATAAAAAATAGAGAGCAAAATGGCCGACTTTGATCTGACAGATAGTTTTGCTGGCGTTTACGTATCGTATGCACAGTTTCTTATGAAGAAATATCAGGAAGATATACCTTCGGGTATATGGCAACGGGCGAAATCTGCTGGACTTTTACCAAAGGTTTGTTTCTTGTATGAAAAATATAATCGTTTATGCGTTCAGGAGAAAATAGAATCTTTATTAGTTTCGGGCGAAATGCATCCCGCTGATAATACCTCGTATGAGGACGCATGTAGACATTTTGATTCGCAACGTAACGGACAAAGATATACAGTAATGGTTGATGGTTCTGACGTTACAGCACATCCTGTGAATGCTTTATCGCTTTAATTTATATAGAAAAGGAAAATAAAATGTCATTTGATAAATCGGATCTTGATCGCCGGATGGACGGCGCGGTTGCTCAGCTGCAAAAGGAATATTCCGGCCTGCGGACGGGGCGGGCGTCAACCAATCTTTTGGAACACGTGATGGTCGAAGCGTATGGATCCATGATGCCGATCAACCAGTGCGGGTCGGTTTCGGCACCGGAACCCCGGATGTTAACTGTTACGGTTTGGGATGCCAGTTTGAGCAAGGCGGTTGAAAAGGCTATTCGCGATGGCGGGCTTGGCCTTAATCCCATTGCGGAGGGGACGATTATTCGGGTGCCTATTCCTCAATTAACCGAGGAACGCCGTAAAGAATTGACAAAAGTCGCCGCAAAATATGCAGAAGAGGCGCGGGTTGCCATTCGCAATATCCGCCGGGATGGTAACGATGCCTTGAAAAAACAACAAAAAGACAGTGATATTACCGAAGATGAATTAAAACGCTATACCGATGATATCCAGAAATTGACGGATGCGCACACCAAACGTGTGGATGAGATGCTGGCAGCAAAAGAAAAAGATGTGATGACGGTCTAGTAATAAACGCTTTCTTGTATATCGAAAGAGAGGATAGTTGTGGTTTCTTTGGCAAAATCTTTTTCAATTGCGGGAGATTTGTGCAGAGATCTCCTGAATGGATACCCTGTATCTTTTAAAGAGATTTTTAATCCTCTAGCCAGAACGGCATGTATGATGATTAAGAATGACGCAAGGGCTTTAGTTCATGATTTTCCAGGTGTTGGAAAATCTTTTGTGCTCGCCGCGTTGACTGAACGGTCTTCACTCCTTTTTTTAAAGGGTAAATCACCATATGACTATGTTTGCGAAAATCCAAATGCTGTTAGTTTGGGATTGGCAAAAATAGCTTTGCGTGAACCTATATATGACAAGATGAATGATCATACTTATTTGTAAGTGTTTTTGTAGATAGAAAAGAATACTGAACCGTTTCTTATGTGATTTATAAGATAAATATTATGTCAATAAAAAATGAACTTCATTTTGATCAAACGCAAACAATGGTCTGCGACATTGTTGATGTGTTTCCGGATGATGTGCGCATTTTAAATCCTCTTTTGCGGCATTTTGGCGGTGTTTGCCGTTTTCATGGACCTGTCCGCACGATTCAATCATTCGAGGACAATGTGTTGATCAAGCAAACCCTTGAAACACAGGGGCAGGGGGCTGTTCTGGTGGTGGATGGGGGCGAAAGTTTGCGCTGTGCCCTGATTGGCGGAAATCTGGCCGCGCTTGCCCATAAAAATGGCTGGGCCGGGATGATCATTGCGGGGGCGGTGCGGGATGTTCCTGAACTTCGAGTCGTTCAAATTGGTATTATGGCAATA
>CAZQLB010000072.1:222-1590 GCA_964593915.1 uncultured Pseudobdellovibrionaceae bacterium | reverse complement strand
CGTTCTACAATTTTGGGATCATCTCCTTTACTTTCTAAACATTTTTTGAGTAGGTCTTTGAAATTTGCTAGATTATGTAGAATCACAAGAATTTGATTTTCCAAAGTTGCAATATCAGCTTTCCCAAAATCCAGTGGCAAGAAAGGTGCGGGAGATGTGGGCGCTGCCATCAGAATTGCGGGACAGATCATTCATGATGGTGATTATCTTTATGCGGATGAAGACGGGATTGCCGTGGCAACTAAACCGTTGCATTTGAAATAAACTTCCGTTAAATAACTCAAATGTTTGGTAAAAAGGCCGATCCTCTTCCCACTCCTCTTCATATTGCTATTATCATGGATGGTAATGGGCGATGGGCCAGTGCGCGCGGGCTTCCCCGCACAGTTGGACATCAACAAGGCGCCGAAGCGGTTAAACGCACGGTCGAATCGGCCCTGGATCTTGGTATTCGTTACATAACGCTTTTTGGATATTCTTCTGAAAACTGTAAGCGACCCGTTGAAGAGATATAAGAATTGATGCGCCAACTGCGATATTATTTGCATGCCGAGACCGCGCGGCTGCATTCATCGGGGATTCGGCTGCGGGTTATCGGTGATCGCACGGCTTTTGATCAGGATATTGTAGAAATGATCGAACAGGCGGAAAACCTGACGGCTGCGAACAATAAAATGGATCTTTTGATTGCGCTGAACTATGGCGGCCGGATGGATATTTTGCACGCAGCCCAAAAGATGACGCAAGAATCTGTTTCGCAAGGCCGCGCATTGACCTATGATGAAGTTGCGCGGGCTTTTCCCGATGCCCTGATGACAGCTGGTGTCCCGGACCCAGATATCCTGATCCGCACCAGTGGTGAACAGCGCATATCTAATTTTCTTTTATGGCAATGCGCTTATAGCGAGATGATTTTTATTCCTGTAATGTGGCCAGAATTTGGACGCGCGCATCTTGAACAAGCAATGGCCGATTTCTCAAAACGGGATCGCCGCTTTGGCGGGATTAAGGTAAAAACCAGTGCAGAAGTTTAACTTTTATTCTTTTGATGCCCCTGCCGGGATGATGACATGAATATATCGCCGCGCCTTATTACACGTATTTTATCATCGGTGCTGATCGCGCCTGTTTTCCTTTTTTGTTTACTCTATAGCTATGAAACGTTTGTAGGAGCCGCTGCCACTGCTTTTCTGATCGCGCTTTATGAATGGGGAACCATGTCAACGCATGCTGTCCGTAGATCTAGACAAATTCTGATGCTTCTGTTTGGAACGGTTTATATCACGCTGGCCTTTTATGCTTTTTACCGCCTGCGTACCATGACCCTTTTTGAATCGGATCAGTTTGGACGGGATATTGTTCTTTCTC
>CAZQLB010000072.1:0-212 GCA_964593915.1 uncultured Pseudobdellovibrionaceae bacterium | reverse complement strand
GCGAGTGATATAGGTGGGTATATTACGGGTAAATGGCTGGGCGGGCCAAAATGGGTCCCTAGTATTTCACCTAATAAAACATGGGCGGGGTTTATAGGTGCTTTGCTTTTTCCTGTGCCAATGGTATGGGCGATTGCCATGTATATGGAAGGACCCCCTATTTTCGGTCGCCCGTTTGATATGGTCCCTATGACCATATGGGCAATCGGTGT
>CAZQLB010000071.1:5985-7700 GCA_964593915.1 uncultured Pseudobdellovibrionaceae bacterium | reverse complement strand
GCTGAATGCGCCTGCGGCGACTGTTGAAACACCGCTTAAGTCTGGCTCTGAACCTGTTGTGAACTCTGGTGAACCACTTAAAACAAAAGAAAAATCAAGCGTACCGATTCCAGATTGATCCTTTGAACCATCTTTTTGACTGTGCAGTTTTCTCTCAAATTGTGTCTTCATTTTTTTATGTGAGATAAAAGTAGATAAGGATTTTTATGAAAAAAGTTAAGGCTGGATCTGTTGTTTTCTCAAATGATATGCCCATTTCCATCATGGCTGGGCCGTGTGTGATTGAAAGCCGGGATCATATCCATCATATGGCTGGATCGATTGCTGAAGTGACTCGCGATTTGGGGATCGGTTTTGTTTTTAAATCCTCTTTTGATAAGGCTAATCGGACATCTGTGTCTGGATTTCGCGGGCCGGGGATGCAAACCGGGCTTGAAATTCTGGATTCTGTCCGCAAAACTTTTCAGGTGCCTGTTGTGACAGATATCCATGATGCTCAGCAGTGCGTAGATGTTGCTCCTTATGTCGATATTCTGCAAATTCCGGCTTTCTTGTGTCGCCAGACAGATCTTTTGATTGCGGCGGGAAAAACGGGGAAGGTGATTAATGTCAAAAAGGGGCAGTTTCTTGCTCCTTGGGATATGAAAAATGTTGCGTCAAAACTGGCCAGCACCGGGAATGAGCAGATTATGTTATGCGAACGGGGCGTGTCATTTGGGTACAATACCCTGGTCAATGACATGCGTGCGCTGCCTATTATGGCTGAGACGGGATATCCCGTAATATTTGATGCGACCCATTCGGTACAGCAGCCGGGCGGTCTTGGAAATGCCACTGGCGGTGATCGGCGGATGGTTGCTGTTTTGGCGCGGGCTGCGGTTGCTGCGGGCGTCGCGGGGCTTTTTATGGAAGTTCATGATTGCCCGGAAAAGGCACCATCCGATGGTCCAAACATGATACATTTAAATGACTTGAAACCACTTCTTGAAACATTAATGGAACTTGATTTTATTGCGAAAAAGAACCCCTATGGTTGCTTAAAGGACGTAGCATGAGCGCGATTATTGATCTTCTCTCTCGTGAAATTTTGGACAGCCGTGGGTTCCCTACGGTTGAGGTGGATGTCTATCTGGAATCGGGGGCATCGGGCCGCGCGTCGGTGCCATCTGGTGCATCAACAGGTTCATTTGAAGCGGTTGAACTCCGGGACGGCGATAAAAAACGTTATGGTGGGAAGGGTGTTCTAAAGGCCTGTGCCCACGTGACAGGTCCCATCCTGGAAGGTTTAGTCGGAATGGAAGCCGAAGATCAGATGGCGGTGGATGACACCTTGATTGAAATGGATGGCACAGAAAATAAGAAAAAATTTGGCGCGAATGCGACGCTTGCGGTTTCTTTGGCGGTGGCCAAGGCCATGGCGGCGGAATGCGATCTACCCTTGTACCGTTATGTGGGCGGTGTGCGGGCCTGTACTCTTCCTATACCTCTTATGAATATTATCAATGGGGGAAAACATGCTGATAATGGCCTGGATTTTCAAGAATTTATGATTGTTCCGCATGGCGCGCCTGATTTTCGATCTGCGCTGCAATGGGGGGCTGAAATTTTCCACGCCTTGAAGGCTGATTTGAAAACAAAAGGGCTTTCGACCGCAGTAGGCGA
Source organism: uncultured Pseudobdellovibrionaceae bacterium (assembly GCA_964593915.1). Lineage (GTDB taxonomy): Bacteria > Pseudomonadota > Alphaproteobacteria > Micavibrionales > Micavibrionaceae > CAZLPZ01. The sequence goes on along the minus strand of CAZQLB010000071.1, from coordinate 6,038 downwards.
TGAGGGCGGCTTTGCGCCAGCGATATCTGATCCACGCGCTGTTCTGGATCTTT
>CAZQLB010000071.1:5308-5975 GCA_964593915.1 uncultured Pseudobdellovibrionaceae bacterium | reverse complement strand
GTTCAAGGCAGGTCAGGAAGTGTCATTTGCACTCGATTGTGCCGCAACAGAGTTCTATAATAAGGGAAAATACACGGTTCAAAAAAAATCACTGACATCTGCGCAGATGGTTCAGCTGCTGGCGGATCTTGCGTCTTCTTATCCTATTATTTCTATTGAAGATGGCTTGGCCGAAGATGATTTTGATGGTTGGATAGACCTAACTGCGCGTTTAGGGGATGATATTCAACTTGTTGGGGATGATTTATTTGTAACCAATGTGGACCGATTGGCCCTGGGGATTGAACAAAGTATGGCAAATGCCGTTTTGATTAAACCAAACCAGATTGGCACATTATCTGAAACACTTGCCGCGATTCAAATGGCAAAACAAGCGGCGTGGGGCACCATTTTGTCCCACCGCTCTGGTGAAACCGAAGATACGACGATCGCCGATCTGGCGGTTGCCATGAATGCGGGACAAATTAAAACAGGGTCCCTAAGCCGGACAGATCGCATGGCGAAATATAATCAGCTGTTGCGCATTGAGGAAGAATTGGGATCCAGTGCCCGTTTTGGCCCGGAAATTTGATATTTTTTACCTCGAACGTATCTCATTATCAATTCAAAAAGGGAATGTAAATGCTTAAAAAAGCTATAAAAAATGGCCTTTTGAATACGGCTTCGG
>CAZQLB010000071.1:0-5298 GCA_964593915.1 uncultured Pseudobdellovibrionaceae bacterium | reverse complement strand
TTCTTGGCTCTCTTTGGCATCTGATCCCTTCTACCATACGTCATAATATTATTCGCGGTATGATGATTTTGGAATCAAGAGGCGTTCGCCCGGAAAAGGGATTGTACGGCCTTTTTCGGTTGTCTGACTATCTATATCAAGTGATTAATGAGCGAGCGCTGGCGTTAGGGCACGGGGTTCACCCAAAACATGAACTGATGCGCTATGCCGATTTTTTTACGGATTTTATTGCGGATGGATGGCGTGTTCTGGACGTTGGATGTTCATATGGTGAAGTGGCCAGGCGCGTTGCGATTGCCCGCCCGCAGGCAATGGTTTTGGGGATCGATTATGAACAATCCAAAATTGATATGGCCAAAAAACTTCAAAATCCCTCTAATTTAGACTTTGTTTTCGGGGATGCGACGGTTTCTGTGCCAGAGGGAGGATGGGACGCGTTGATCTTGTCGAACGTGCTGGAACATATTCATGATCGCGCCGGGTTTTTAAAAGCTCTTGTGTCAACGACAGGGGCTCATGTTTTTCTTATTCGGGTCCCGTTTTTTGATCGAGATTGGCAAATGCCGCTGCGTCGCCAGGTTGGCGCCAATTATTACAGTGATCCGGATCATAAGATTGAACATACGCTCGATGAGTTTAGGGCTGAATTGGATGCAGCAGGCCTTGATTTAACACACATCGAAACCCCGTGGGGGGAGATTTGGGCGCGGGCTGTTCCACGTGAAACATTGCGATAATACACAAAAAATTCACAGATTTGTCCACAGGCTAAAAATATGAACTTAAACGGATTTTTATTCTTGACGGGATGATTTTCCTATGGTGTCATGAGGGGCATGAGATTAAACTTTCACGAGCGATTCATTCTGCGGCAACGATTTTTATTCGTTGCAGGCCTTTTGCTGTGTTTCTATTTTTCATATCATCTTCTTCAGGGCGATCGGAGTTATGCACGGCTTGTCGGCGTAAATGCGGCAACTGTTCGGGAAGAGGCGTATTTAACAGATCTTCGTGCTGAAAACAAAATGTGGGAAGCCCGTGTGAAAATGCTGCGTCCCGGTTCTATTAACCGAGATTATTTAGAGGAGCGGGCGCGGGATATGCTGGGCTATCGTTCTGACCAAGAAGTAGACGTTATTCGTCCTTGAGAGATTTACGCATATACATATCTAATTATCTGTTTTTAAATGACTTTTATATTCTTGTCATGGAGCTATCAAAGATCCATTTTTCCTGTTATCCGATGAGATGACGATGGATCCGTGCCTTCTGCAGGGGAGCAGCGTTAAGTTATGTATTCATCAGCTGCATGCATGAGAAAATATGCATTTTCAGTCCCGTTGAAAGCATTTTATTTGACAGAATATTTCTTTTTGATTAAAACGGGTTATGGGGTATATTTTCCAATATATTGATATATATAATTAATCTGTATTTTTTACCCTTGATTTGTTTTCGCACCGCACAACATCAATCCCTTTTTGATGCCTTGGTTTTCGTGTATCAAGTGTGCGCGTATAACAGGGTCTTTTTGCGACTCAGCTTTATACAAGGATTGTTAATGTGAAAGCGACTGTAAATAAAATGGCTGCCAAGAAGTCTGATTCTAAATCCTCCCCTTCTAAACAAAAAACGGATCTTAAAGTGATCTCGAACAGTTCTAAGCTTCCGTCTTTGGATGATTTGCAAAAACTGTATCGTGAGATGCTGCTGATCCGCCGGTTCGAAGAAAAAGCTGGACAGCTTTATGGTATGGGCTTGATTGGTGGTTTTTGCCATCTTTATATTGGTCAAGAAGCCGTCGTTGTCGGTATTCAGAGCGTCCAGCAACAGGGTGATACGGTTGTCACATCATATCGCGATCATGGGCACATGCTGGCGTGCGGGATGTCTGCGCGGGGTGTGATGGCGGAATTGACGGGCCGTTCGGGCGGATATTCCCGCGGAAAAGGCGGCTCTATGCATATGTTTAGCCGCGAGAAAAAGTTTTATGGCGGTCACGGTATTGTGGGCGCGTCTGGTGCGATCGGGACGGGCTTGGCCTTTGCACATCAATACAAGAAAGACGGAGGCGTTTGCGTTGCCTATATGGGTGATGGATCTGTGAACCAGGGACAAACGGCCGAATGCTTGAATATGGCTGCGCTTTGGAAATTGCCCGTTCTTTATGTTATTGAAAATAATGGATATGCTATGGGAACGTCAATCGGTCGTCATGCTGCGGGCCGTTTGTGCGATCGCGGCCTTGGTTTTGGTGTTCCGGGTGAACAGGTGAATGGTATGGACGTGCTGGCGGTCCAGGCGGCCGCGCGTCAGGCGCTGGATTATGTGCGTTCCGGGAATGGTCCTTATATTCTGGAGGTGATGACCTATCGTTATCGTGGGCATTCCATGTCCGATCCGGCAAAGTATCGCACCAAAGAAGAGGTAGACGATTACAAAGAAAACAGGGATCCGATTGCGCAGGTCAGAAATCTGATCGTGGCGGAAGGGGGAAGTGAAGATGCCCTGAAGCTGATTGAAACGGAGATCCGCGATATTGTGAACGATAGTGCGCAGTTTGCTCAGGAATCTCCCCTTCCGGATGAGTCCGAACTTTGGACAGATATTCTTATTCCGACTGAATAATACATTTTAACCTGTTTATATCCTTAAGAAAAAAGGTATTGTGATGAGTACAAATATTTTAATGCCGGCGCTTTCTCCTACCATGACAGAAGGAAAAATTGCCCGTTGGTTGAAAGCCGAAGGTGACATGGTCAAGGCTGGTGATGTGATCGCCGAAATTGAAACCGACAAAGCAACCATGGAAGTTGAAGCGGTGGATGAAGGTAAATTAGGAAAGATTTTGATCCCCGCCGGAACCGAAAATGTCAAAGTGAACGATGTGATTGCTCTTTTGCTGGGGGAGGGAGAAAGCGCAAATTCTTTAACACCTTCTTCTGATGCGCCGTTTGTGAACCCGTCTTGTATCCCCCAGACACAAGCTGTGACATCGTCTGAACCCTTGAAAACAAATGTTGTGACACAGTCTGGTGGTGCAATTATTGCGAACCGCGACATTCTATATGCACAGGGCGCAGTGATCGAACCTCCTCCGTTTGATGAGGCCTCTTTTTTTGAAAAAGGCGTGATAACCCAGGCTGTGCGCGATGCTATTCGTGATGCCATGTCCGAAGAGATGCGGCGTGATGATAAAGTATTCCTGATGGGGGAAGAAGTCGCTGAATATAATGGTGCGTATAAAGTATCCCGCGGTATGCTGGACGAGTTTGGCCCCCGCCGGGTAATTGATACGCCTATTACCGAACACGGTTTTACGGGGTTGGCTGTTGGCGCCGCGTTTGAGGGGCTGAAGCCAATTGTTGAATTTATGACCATGAACTTTGCGATGCAAGCCATTGATCATATTATCAATTCAGCGGCCAAGACATTATATATGGCGGGCGGTCAGATGGGCTGTCCGATTGTTTTCCGGGGTCCAAATGGAGTGCCTGGCCGCGTCGGTGCTCAGCATAGCCAAGAATACGCCAGTTGGTATGGTCACGTACCTGGATTGAAAGTCGTTTGCCCCTGGTCCGCATCGGACGCGAAAGGGTTGATGAAGGCCGCTATTCGCGATCCAAACCCTGTTGTAGTCTTGGAAAGTGAAATTATGTATGGGCAAAGCTTTGATGTGCCGACAGATACGGAATATGTGATTCCGATTGGCCGTGCGAAGATTGAACGCCAGGGGACTGATTTAACAATTGTTTCTTATGGTCCTATGGTTGGAAAATCGTTGGAAGCTGCGCAGAAATTGGCCGAAAACGGAATTGATGCCGAAGTGATTAACCTTCGGACCATTCGTCCTTTGGATCGGTATACGGTTCTGGAAAGTATCAAGAAAACAAGCCGTGTCTTGTGTGTGGAAGAGGGCTGGGCGTTTGCCGGAATTGGTTCTGAAATCGCCGCGCTCGCCTGTGAACACGCCTTTGATTATTTGGATGCGGCGCCAGCGCGCGTGTCTGGTGCAGATGTGCCGATGCCGTATGCGGTTAATCTTGAAAAACTGGCGCTGCCGCAAGTGGATGAAATTGCGCATGCTGCGCGCCGTCTGTGTAATAAATAGAAATATTTTTTGGTGATGATAATCACCGCCCTAAAAAAAAGGAGTATCCGATTATGCCCACCAATATCCTGATGCCTGCGCTGTCTCCAACCATGACGGAAGGAACGCTTGCTAAGTGGCTCAAATCAGAAGGTGATATGGTCAAGGCCGGTGATGTGATTGCCGAAATTGAAACGGATAAGGCCACCATGGAAGTGGAGGCAGTTGACGAAGGCAAATTGGGAAAAATTATGGTTGCTGCCGGCACTGCCGGTGTTGCAGTGAACCAGATTATTGCTGTTTTGCTGGCCGATGGAGAAAAAATCACGGATGCTGCTGCGGCCGCTACGCCTTCATCCACGCCGCTATCTGCTCAGACCGCTCCCGTTTCTGCAGCAGCGCCGGTGCCTCAAAAAACATCCCCTTCCTTGCCAGCTGCTGCGGCTACATCTGCGGCGGGGACACGTGTTTTTGCAAGTCCTTTGGCGCGCCGTATTGCGGCCGAACGTGGCATTGATCTTTCTCAGCTGAAAGGAACTGGTCCATCCGGACGGATTGTTCGTGCGGATTTGGATGGGGTGCAAGGCGGTTCATTATCTTCTAAAACACCTGTAAATAAAGTGGCCGGGGGAGGTTCGTCTGGGTCTTTACCAGATGCGCGTGCGCTTTCCGATATGCTGGGGATGACCTATCGGGCAGAGCCCAATACCAGTATACGTAAGGTGATTGCAAACAGATTGCAGGAATCAAAACAAACAATTCCACATTTCTATTTAACAGTTGAATGTCAATTGGATACGCTTCTTTCTGCACGTGCAGCATTAAATGAACAGGCAAATGGAGCTTATAAATTATCAGTGAACGATTTTGTGATTAAAGCGGTCGCAATGGCGCTTGCTGCCTATCCGGCGGCAAACGTGGCGTGGACGGATGATTCCATTTTGTATTATGACCATGCCGATATTTCGGTTGCCGTTGCAACGCCAAATGGATTGATTACCCCGATTATCAAGGCGGCCGAAACAAAAGGACTTTCTCAAATTTCCAAGGAAATGAAAGACCTTGCCGCGCGTGCCAGAGATGGAAAGTTAAAGCCAACTGAATTTCAAGGCGGTACGTTTAGCATTTCAAACCTCGGGATGTACGGTATAAAAGAGTTCGGGGCGATTATCAATCCGCCGCAGGCGTGTATATTGGCTGTAGGGGCG
>CAZQLB010000070.1:0-8032 GCA_964593915.1 uncultured Pseudobdellovibrionaceae bacterium | reverse complement strand
ACCCTCACGCTCCATAGGCTCTCCCAAAGACTGCGCGATCCCACCCATGCCCCGAGGCCGGCGCCGGCCTCCATCGACAAGGGGCGGATATAAAACCGAGAGTGGTTGTCCCCAGCTGGTCCATTTCTTTTTGTAGAGGGGTGCCCATATGTTCCCCCTTGTTCTGTATTATTTCAAGCAAAGTACGCAGGATAAAATCTTTTGGGCCCATATCGGTATAGGCCGCCGCCCGGGCCATACATGCGGCCATGGCTTTTTCGTTCAAGATATTCTGATCTATATAAATAATTGTTTGGCTTTGCGCTTGCCCATCATTGCTGGGGGCGTGGAGTACGACGGGTATATCTGGGTCTTGAAACCCGCAGCCTTTTGCAATAAAGCGGACATCTGGAAAACAGATCAAAGACGGAAGAGGAAGTTTTCCCGAAAAACAAATCCTTATGGTGTGAGGTGGAAGCCCCATCGCGTTAGCAATAGCAATTTCAGGATCTACAAGACTTGCAGAGTCTGTAAAATCTTTCCTGACTTTATCGGCGCACCAGGTGGCTGCCCGGACCGCCATTTCATCCAAAATCGTGCAGACTCGTGGATTTTGTTTTTGGAATGTATTCATTAAATCCCCGCGGGTAAAACGCGGCCTGCCCTGCGGTGCCGACGGGGTGGATGTAACAAGCTGGAGATGGGAGTTATCTTTATTCATAAGACATGTGGTTTACCACTATTTTATGTAAATGTAAAGAAAAAGAACATATGCATTTTATTTACAAACGATACCCCGCACCAGTTAAAAGATTGAGGGCTTCGTAAAGGGGAAGGCCGGCGATGCATCCCTGGGTTCCATGAATGAATTTAACGAACCGAGAAAATCGTCCTTGGATAGCGTAACCACCTGATTTCCCTTGCCATTCATTGGTTTGGATATACCATTCAATGTCGGCGGGCAGTAGCCGTTTAACCGCAACAGTTGTGGTGGATAGGCGTGTTTGCGGCGCCTTTTTGTGGGGGGCCATGATGGCAATCGCGGTTAAAGCCTGGTGTCTGCGGCCTGATAATAGGGTTAGGAAACGACGCTCTTCGTCGGCATCCGCTGGTTTTTGCAGGCATCTGCGGCCCACAGTGATAAAAGTATCAGCGGCCAAAACAATTGCATCCGGGTTTTGTGTCCATACGGCTTGCGCCTTTTGGGCGGCAAGGCGCAGGGCCAAGGCCCGCGGATGTTCATTTTTTAAAGGAGTTTCGTCAATATCAGCGGGGATAATTGCGTCCGGAATAATACCCACTTGTGCCAGTAAATCAGCCCGGCGCGGCGAGGCGGATGCAAGAATCAGGCGGGGGCGCAGCGTATCCGGCATTCTTATTTTTCACGGAAAATGATTCGCCCCTTGGTCAAATCATAGGGCGTCATTTCGACAACAACTGTATCGCCAAGAAGCACGCGAATACGGTTTTTACGCATTTTTCCAGCACTGTGGGCCAGAATTTCATGGTTGTTTTCCAATTTTACGCGGAACATAGCGTTGGGTAACACTTCGGTTACAACGCCTTTAAATTCGATTAAATCTTCTTTTGTCATTCAAAAATCCTGATTACTGATCGCTTGATTGGTTATTTTCTAGGGCTTTTTGTAGTTTATTCTGGGTAAAAGATCAAGCTGATACGTATTCCCACCCCTATCCCAGATTTTTCCACAGGAAAAGATTGCTTTTTTGAATCTGCCTATGTTCAAATGATAACAGGTTGTTCTAACCTGTTCATATCTGATTCGCACCACAGTTATCCACAGCCTGCCCAGATGGGCTATCCTTATGGAGTATTTCGATGATTAATTTGCGCTTGCAAGCCCCTGAAGTAAAACCAAACGTTTTGGCTCCCCGCATTGCGGTGATTGGCGTTGGCGGCGCGGGCGGAAATGCTGTTAACAACATGATCGCGGCTGGCCTGGATGGGGTCGAGTTTATGGTGTGCAATACGGATGCGCAGGCATTGGCCGGATCCCGTGCGCCAAAGAAAATTCAGTTGGGTTCCGCTGTGACAGGGGGGCTTGGGGCCGGGGCTAAACCCGAAGTGGGCCGCGCCGCTGCGCAAGAATCGCTGGATGATGTGATGGCCCATATCGAAGGGGCCAACATGGTTTTTATCACGTCCGGTATGGGTGGCGGAACGGGGACAGGTGTTTCTCCCGTTTTGGCACAGGCGTGTAAAGCGGCCGGAATTTTGACCGTTGGTGTTGTAACGAAGCCTTTCCATTTTGAAGGGCCTGTTCGTATGAAAGCGGCAGAAGAAGGCATCCGTGATATGCAGCAGTATGTGGATACGTTGATTGTTATTCCGAATCAAAATTTGTTCCGTATCGCAACCGAGAAAACCACCTTTGCAGACAGCTTTAAATTGGCTGACAATGTTCTGTTATCGGCTGTGCGTGGGGTGACGGATTTGATGATTACCCCTGGTCTGGTTAACCTGGACTTTAATGACATTAAAACAACGATGACCGAAATGGGTAAAGCCATGATGGGGACGGGCGAAGCGTCTGGCGATCGTCGTGCTATTTTGGCGGCTGAGGCAGCGATTAATAACCCGCTTCTGGATGATGTGTCCATGAAGGGGGCAAAAGGTGTCATTATCAACCTTGCTGGCGGTAATGATATGACCTTGTTTGAAATTGATGAAGCCTGTAACCGTATTCGTGAAGAAGTTGACGCAGACGCCAATATTATCTTTGGAACGTCGGTAGATGAAGGGTTGCAAGGAAGCTTGCGTGTTACTGTTCTGGCAACAGGTGTTGAAACTGAAGCTGACCGCAAAAACCGTGAGGAAAATTCTCGTGTGAAACGGGCGGCATCCGCACATGGCACATGGACGCCCCCAGGTGGTGGCAAGGCAAATGATGCGCCGCAAGCCGTTGCTGCTGCCTCTACCGCGCGTACTTATGCATCCGCGCCGGCGCCTGCCCCTGTTTATGAGGTGGCTATCCAATCTCCTGTTGCTCCCCTTGCTGAAACAGCAACATATGTTCAAGGACAGGCTTTTATTCCTCCTGCGCCGATGGATCCTGATATGGGTGTGGCGCCTGCTACAACGGTTTCTTATAACCGTATGATGAGCGGCGTGCCTGCTCCTAAAGCCGTGATGGACATGCAGGAATCTGATTTTTCCCAGCAGATGATGGATGTTCAGGAACCAATTGTTTCGATGGCTCCTTTAATGACGACGCCTGTTCAATCTGCTCCTGTTCAGCCTGTGGTTTCTCAATCTTTGGAAATTCCGGCTGCGATGACGGCTGCCCATATGGCACCGACTGCGCGCCGTGATGTGTCGGCTTCTGCGTCTATCCAAACGGAACCCGCGCTGAGCCTGTTCCAGCGTATTACTCAGCGGGTGCGTCGTACGGTTGAGGTTGCGTTCGAAGATGCACCGGCTGCTGCTTCGCGCCGTGCACCACATGTCCAATATGTGGCTGGTGGAATAGCCGCCGCTGCTGCTGCGCCAGCCCAGATGGAGCAACCAGCGGGTGCTCCGGCTCAACCTGAACTAGATCTTGATATTCCGGCGTTCCTGCGCCGTCAAGCGAGCTAAATTTAGCCTAAGCAATAAGAATTAAAAAAGCAGGCTTTTTGCCTGCTTTTTTCTTGAGGGCTATTTATAGCCATTTGCAAAATAAAAGGGACGGAGCTGCGATCTAAAGCTATTTCTTAATTATCGTCAAATGGTTTGGCTGGACCGGAAATAGCGGCCGGGGTCATCGGTTTTCCAACGTTTACAATTTGTACCTTGCGCGCATTTGATTCAGGTTCAATACGGCGCATATCGATGTGTAATAGACCATTGTCCAGGCTTGCGCTGCGTACTTCAATACCGTCTGCCAGCACAAAACTGCGCATAAATTGTCTTGCTGCAATCCCGCGATGAAGGTATACGCGGCCATCCTCTTCGTCTTTTTGTGATCCGCGGATAGTCAGCTGGTTTTGGTCAACCTCGACCGATAGTTCATCCATGCTAAAACCTGCAACGGCCAAGGTAATACGCAGGCCGGAATCACCAATTTGTTCAATATTATAGGGGGGATACCCTTCGGCTGCATTCTTTTTAATGCGGTCAAATGTTCGTTCGAAGTGATCAAATCCCAAAAATAAAGGGGAATCAAAAAGAGTATATCGTGTGGTCATCTTTTACGTCTCCTGTTTCAAGCACGCTTGTGGCCAGCCCAAATTAAGGCACTGATCATAAGAGATATATAGGGATTCTTTTACCAAAAATCAAATAACATATTTATATTATGTATTTTCTTTGGCTGGTGTATTTTTTTGCTTGTCTATTTCTTGATTGTCCCAGGCGATATAGTCCTTGATCATTTCATCTAGGGGGCGCGATGTGTATTCAAGATCGATACGTGCTTTTTCTTTGTGATAATAGGGTACATCGCATGTATCGTGCAGAAGGTTTACAAGCTGCGGGGTTATATCTGGTTTAAATTTCGACACAAGGGAAAGGATGTGCATACCCCATGCGATTCCCTTTAAAAACCAGAGGGAGAGGGCTCGTTTTGGAGGGGAGGTCCCATAGGCTTTGCATATTTTTTGTGAGCAATCTAGCCAGCTTGTAAATTCTCCTCCTAGGACGTAATTTTCGCCCTTGCGGCCTTTTGCGAATGCTGTGATATGTGCTCTTGCAACGTCAATAGCATGACAAAAGGCAATATTTCCAGGTAAGACAAATCGTGGACCTTCGACCTTCATCATATCAAAGATTCTTTTATAATGGTTATAATCATATGGCCCAATGACAATAATAGGCTGGATGATTACTGCATCTAATCCTTTTTTTATTGCGCTATGGACTTCTAATTCTGCTAGGCGTTTTGTCCGGATATATCCAACGTTTATTTTTTGAGCAACGATTTCATCCATCCACTGTGACCCCAGTGTTGCTCCAGTCGATGTAAAGATAAAACGTTTAATATTTTTTTCTATGGCAACAGTTGTCAAGTTGCGGGTTGCTAAAACATTTTCTTTCCATTGGATATCTGCATCACCCCAATAGGTTGAAAGATTTGCAGCCAAGTGGAAAATTACATCAGCGGGTTTGGATAATGCCCGACGTACAGAATCAATGTCTGTAATATCAACCTCTTGGAATGATACATGACAGTTATCTAATTTTGATAAGTCAGACGATTTTCTATGTAGGACAATAATGTTCCATCCATCTTTTTGTAATTCATTGACCAGGTTTCGGCCAATACACCCTGTTGCTCCTGTTAAATAGGCAGTTTTCATTTTTGCTTCCCCCTTACTTGATCAAGGGTGAGTCCTAATTCAGAAAGTGTACGTTCAATCTCTTTTGTCATTCGGCCTGAACGAACAGCATGTTCCAGCATTTCAAAATTATAAAGCCATGTTTTGCGATCTGTTTTTCCTTCTCTAATCAATTGGGCAAATTCGGGTTCAAAACTACAATATCCTAAATTTATGACATCCAGTGCACACATCGTCATAATAAGGCGGCTGTTGCTGACAAGGGGATCATCTGCCCCTGGCGGTAATAATTCCTTTTCTCGGACATGTGCCCGTATCTCTTGTTCATTTGGGCGCCAAACAGCCAATGGAAAAATAATGGTAGGGTCGTTTTGTTTTTTTAATTCGAAATCGTCTTGTCCAATAATGATTTGGGTTTGAACCCATGTCAGTCCTCCGATCAGAAGGGGAATATTCAATTGTTTCGCGATGTCTTTTCCAACTTCAAAGATTAAACTGCCGTCGGTATAATCAATTACCCCGTAACTACCTTGTCCATTCAGACTAAGAAAAGCGTTTTTTAGGGCGTGTTTAAAACGATTAATGCAGGCATTGCTCACGATGATATCTGTGTGTAATTTTTCAGCGCAATGTTGCGCTCCCTTTATCGCGATGGGGCTCATAAAACCGTTATTCACAGTGACGCATAATAGGCGCAGATCGGGGTATTCCTGACGCAATCTATCCAGAATATAGGCGCTATCTTTTCCACCACTTAGCATTAAAAGAGCGTGGTAGGGGGCATCAGACAGATGGGTCTGAATAAGGGTATCTAGCCGTTCTTGTGCACCTTTTGGTGCGATAGGATCTGTTTTAGATGCAAGTTTGCTGTTTTGTGTTAAGCAATCCGGACATAGTCCACCGATGAGGGGGGCATATGCTTCGGATATAATGCAATATTTGCAGCGGCGCTTCAAAGGCATAAGGTGCCGAAGAAGGGGCCAAACAGAGCGAAGAATGTTTCCCATTCTGCACCTCTCTTACACATTATATATATCCTTATCTTACTTTATATTAAGTGAAGAAATAATAAATTTTTAGATATATTTAATATGAATTTGAAGCGCTCACGCCTTTTGAACATATCCAAATGGGTATACAGAATGTGTTTTTGAACACCATTCATATTCTGAATAAGCACGGACAGGATTTTATTTTATAAGCTTTGCGATAGAGATTTTAAGGCGCTTTTTTAGTAAAGACTCTGTCGCAATAAAGGCAAGAGATTTGATCCTGATCATCCAAAGTATAATATACCGCAGGATGACCAAGGGGGCCGCCCCCGCCATTGCACATAACGTCGGTCGCATTGGCACCGATGATCACAATGTTACGAGGGGGATCGTATTGGGATGGAAGGGGAGATTGTTTTGTCATGTATGATTTTAATACTTATGGGGTGTCTATTCCTGTTGACTGTGTTTAAGTGTACGTCAATCTGTTTGATCGTGCAAGAGGGGGAGCGTCTGCGGATTTTGATCGTTTTATGTATTTTTCACGGGGATCGTTTGTTTTTTCGTGGGTTTCGTGCCGCACCCCCCTTTTATCATGGATAAAAATCGGGCATATCTGTCAGTATGATGCGCGTTCTCTGGTCCCTATTTCTTGTTGCGATTTCGCTTGGCTTTCTAACCCTGATTTTTGGGGTAGTAGGCATTTTATGGTATTTAGGGATGATGGGCCGGGATTTGCCGGATTATTCATCATTGAAAGACTATGATCCCCCTGTTGTCACCCGGGTCCATACGGGGGATGGCCGCCTGATGGCTGAATTCGCAACAGAGCGCCGGGTTTTTGTTCCTATCACGGAAATCCCGCCAATGGTTGTGCGTGCATTTGTAGCGGCGGAAGATCAGAATTTCTATATTCATGCCGGGGTTGATTTTGTGGCGGTAGCGCGTGCCGCTGTTTTTAATCTGCTACATGCGGGTCGACGTCCGATGGGGGCTTCTACCATCACCCAGCAGGTTGCAAAGAACTTTTTATTGAGCAACGAAGTGTCGTATGAACGAAAAGTCAAGGAGGCCTTATTGGCTTTTCGGCTTGAGAAAGTCTTATCAAAAGATAGATTACTTGAACTGTATTTAAATCAGATTTATTTAGGGTCCGGGAATTATGGTGTAGCGGCGGCGGCTCTTAGTTATTTTAATAAATCTCTCTCTGAACTTACGCCTGCTGAAGCGGCGTACTTGGCCGCGCTTCCTAAAGCGCCGAATAGCTATCATCCGGATCGTAACCCTGAAGGGGCGATGGAACGCCGGAACTATGTCTTATCCCGCATGTATGAAGATGGTGTTATTACAAAAGAGCAGGAAGAAGACGCGAAAAAAACACCGATTACTTTTATTAAGAATCGAGATGATGTGGTTACGGCCCCGTATTTTGCAGAGGAAATTCGCCGTGTGATTAAAGAGAAATATGGTCCGGAAATGCTGTATCGTGGGGGGCTGTCTGTTCGCAGTACAATCGATCCACGATTACAGGATATTGCACAAAAGGCACTGCGTGATGGATTGATGGCGTACGATATGAAGCGGGGTTTTCGCGGGCCTGTGACAACAATTACAGGACCTGTTTCAATTGAGTCTTTGAAGTCTATAAAATTACCAAATGGGATGTTATCGGAATGGATACTGGGGGCTGTATCTGGTCTAGAGGAGAGAAAAGCGCATGTGCTCCTTCAAACCGGAGATCGGGGGGTTATTTCGCTTGACAGCTTGAAATGGGCTGGGCGCAGC
>CAZQLB010000069.1:0-8135 GCA_964593915.1 uncultured Pseudobdellovibrionaceae bacterium | reverse complement strand
GTACCAGCCCGTACCAGAATGACAGCATCATTTCATACTCGGTAAGAGTTATGAAAATATTTATCACACCCCCATTTTCTACCCAAGTTATCCACAGATTTGTACCCTAAAAAGTATATGAACCCGGCAAAATTTGCCTGTTATTTCATTGACGTCCCATACAATCCCATGGTATCCCATATATATCCACTTCTGAAGAAGTCAGATTCGCACCATCCCTATTCGTTTTCTTAAATTTTTCATTGGGTTAAAACCCGATCCTGGACCAGTTATGCCGCTTTTTCTCGCAACATATCTGAATAAGATTGATAAAAAAGGTCGCCTTTCTGTACCGGCCTCTTTTCGCGCAGCTTTAAGCGATCAATCATTCCAGGGTGTCGTCCTGTTCCGCAGCACCCGCCATGCCTGTCTTGAGGGATTTGATTACAAATCCATGGAATCCCTAAGCCACCGGATGGACCATTTTGACTTGTTTTCAGAAGATCAGGATGACCTAGCCACCGCCATTTTTGGGGACAGCGTCCCCTGCCCCTTTGATGGGGAAGGCCGCATCGTCCTGCCGGATCATCTGACAGCCCACGCCCATTTAACCGACCAGGCCGCTTTTGTCGGCATGGGCCAAAAATTTCAAATCTGGGATCCGGCCGCTCTGAAATCCCGTCAGGATCAGGCCGCCGCACATATCCGGGATCGTGGATTAACTTTGCCGGCACATCCTCGTTCAACAAAATCAGATCAGGAAGGTGCGTAATCATGACACCCGTACCTGCAGCAACTGTACATATCCCCGTTATGTTGGCTGACATGTTGGTGGCGTTAAACCCTCAGCCAAATGGGATCTATATCGATGGAACCTTTGGAGCTGGCGGATATACCCGCGCGATTTTGGACCAAGCACCGGGGTCAAAAGTTATCGCATTTGATCGCGATCCAGATGCCCGTGCACGTTACGATGAAATGGATCCATCCTATAAAAGCCGGTGTACATTTATAGATGCCCCCTTTTCCACGATGCATGAACATTTAACAGACATGGGGATCAAAAGTGTGAACGGCGTTGTCCTAGATCTGGGGGTCTCATCACCCCAGCTTGATTGCGGCGAACGCGGGTTTTCATTCCGGTTTGACGGCCCCCTTGATATGCGCATGGATCCACGCACAGGACAAAGCGCAGCCGATGTTTTAAATACAGCCAGCGAACAGGACATTGCGGATATTTTATATACCTATGGCGAAGAACGTAAATCCAGATCTATTGCAAGGGCCGTTGTTCAGGACCGCGTGGCGCGCCCGTTCCAAACCACACAAGATTTTGCAAACCTGGTACGGCGGATCGTTAAAACGTCCCCGCGTGATACGTCCGATCCCGCAACCCGCAGCTTTCAAGCGTTACGTATATACGTGAACCGCGAACTGGACGAATTACAAGATGCGCTTCAATCGGCGGTACGCATTATTCAAAAAGATGGTCGTTTGGTGGTTGTCACGTTTCACTCCCTTGAAGACCGCATTGTGAAACAGTTTATGCAGGAAAAATCCGGCACAGCCGCGGGCCCATCCCGATACATACCCATTCAAAAACAGGATGCTCCCGTCTTAAAACTAATCACCCCACGCGGACAACCCGCATCCGACACGGAACAAGAAAAAAACCCAAGATCACGCAGTGCCCGCCTGCGTGCTGCTCTTATCCTCTCACCTAACGGAGATATAGAATGAATCGTGCTCTTTCAACATTTTGCGTTTTCATTATAGCCATTATCCTGGGAAGTGTTTTATTTGTTACCTCTCAAAAGGTTCAGCATGCGGAAAAAGAGTTACAAACTCTACAAAAGAAAACGGCGATCGAAGAAGACTCGCTCCGTGTTTTAAAAGCAGAGTGGACGTATCTCAATCGTCCTGAACGGTTAGAGGTGTTGTCCGCGCAATATCTTACATCCAATGAAAAGGCAAAAGAAAATAACGGAAAAAAGGAAACATATCTTCCTGTTGCGGCATTGGGCGATATTCCTTTCGCACCTGTTAAGAACCAAATCATCATGGCCAGTTATATCGCACCCGCAAAAAATACACAAAGAATAGGGGGGCTAGAAAAGGCAAAAGAAATAAAAATAGATACAGCTGAAAAAAACATGTCGGCACAACCCCCTGCTGATAACGCACCGCGTTTTAAAACCCTTTTAGCGCGTCTAACGGATGAACAGGGGACAGCGCCATGATGATCAGTCAGCGTTTAAAGCTGCACATCCCAAGCGGAGGCCCTTACCCCGCGACAAATCATGTTGAGATTCAAGGAACACGCACATCTGCGCTGCGTCAGGCACATAGCCGCCTGACAATTGTAAATATCTTTTTTATGCTAGCGTATATGGGGCTTTCGATCCGCGCATTTGATTTAATGATTATCCAAGGTGCGCTATCAGCCAATACGACAAAATCACCTGATAGCAAAATAATGGATATATCAAACCAAAAAACAACATCTGAAAATACCCCCTCTATCCCACGCCGGGATATTGTTGATCGAAATGGTATTCTTTTGACAACATCGATCCGCACAACATCCCTTTATGCCGATCCAAAATCAATCATCAATCCAGAAGAAACAGCACGCGCCCTATCCGCTATTTTCGCGGATCAATCTTATGGCGAAATCCTCAAAAAGCTGGAACAGAAAAACAGATTTGTATGGATAAAACGAAACTTAACACCACGCGAACAAGCATCTATCTTAGAACTTGGGGATCCGGGTCTGAATTTTAAAGATGAATTTCGCCGTTTATACCCACAAGGAAACTTAACGGCTCATGTTATTGGTTACAGCGGCATTGATTCTCAAGGGCTTGCGGGAATTGAAGGTGGATTTAACGATACGCTATCGAAAAAGGGCGGACCACTTGAACTTTCTATCGATGTACGTCTACAGCATGTTCTACATCGTGAACTGCAAAAAACAATGACCGATTTTACAGCGCAGGCGGGCGCAGGCCTTATCATGAATGTGAAAACAGGCGAAGTGCTCGCGCTCACATCCCTGCCTGATTATGATCCGCACGCCGCCGCAATCGCAAAGGATGAACAGAAATTTAATCGTGTGACACTCGGCACCTATGAACTCGGGTCCACATTTAAAATATTTACAACCGCCGCCTTATTAGAAGGGCAGCATGTCCCTTTATCAACCACATTTGATACACGAAATCCAATTAAGGTCGGTCGTTTTACCATTTCTGACTACCATCCAGAAAATCGTCCGCAAACAATTCCGGAAGTCTTTATGCACTCATCAAACATCGGTACCGCAATGATGGCGCAGCAAATCGGGACAGAGAATTTAAAAAACTTTTTTGATGATCTGGGCCTTTTGCAGGCACAGCCTTTTGACCTGCCTGAATCCGGAAAACCACTTATTCCGCGTCCATGGAAAGATGTATCAACACTGACAGCTTCTTATGGTCATGGCATTGCTGTTACCCCCCTGCATTTGGCCAGCGCAACCGCAACGATTATAGGGGATGGGCGTATCGTCATTCCAAAACTGATCAAATCAAAAACCTCCACCGTTCAAAAAGGCGATCAAATTGTTTCAAAGGAAACTGTCCAGACCATGCGCAACCTGTTGCGCCTGGTCGTTCAAAAAGGGACGGGGAGCAAAGCGGATGTTCCAGGCCTTTTAATCGGCGGGAAAACAGGTACAGCAGAAAAAAGTATCAATGGACGATATGTACACAATGCGCTTATTACCACATTTATTGGTGCCTTCCCGATGAATAACCCGGAATATATTATTCTGGTCACGGTGGATGACCCAAAACCAAATAAATCCAGTTACGGATACGCAACGGCCGGGTGGACCGCCGCGCCAGCAACAGCCCGCATTGCTGAAAATATGGTGCGCATATTGGGCATTGTTCCAGATATGGCCGCAAAAGATCCCGCGGATAAGCTTCATCCTTATCTAAAAGAAGAAGCTGAAAAAATCGAAAAAGAAACGGCCAATCAAAATCTCCCTGTTCATCAGAAGGGCGGCAATGCCTCTGATGAAGCTCAAACATTTTTGCAACCTGCATCTTATAAAACCAGTAATAAAAAAGAGGGTATGTAATGACGACAACCATTAAAAATCCCATATGGACCGCACGTGAATTAATGACCATCACATCAGGGACCACATCAGGAAACTAGTCCATTTCTGGCATAACATTTGACAGCCGCCACATCCGTCCGGGCGATGCCTTTATGGCACTTAAGAACAAAGATTTTCACAACATTGCCGGCGGATCTATAGGAACAGATGGTCATGCGTTTATCGATGATGCGTTATCAAATGGGGCTCATGCTGTTATTGCAAGCGACGTGCCAAAACACCTCAAGGACGACCCGCGTATTTTAAAAGTATCCTCCACTTATCAAGCATTGATTGACATCGGTTATGGATCACGGGCCAGAAGCCATGCAAAAACCATTGGCATCACCGGATCCGTCGGAAAAACAAGTACACGCGATATGCTGGCCAGCATGTTGTCATCATTCGGTCAAACACATCAGACACAGAAAAGTTTTAACAACATCTTGGGCGTCCCTATTACATTGGCAAACCAGCCTGCAAGCTGTGATTACAGCGTCATTGAAATGGGGATGAATCAAGCAAATGAGATTATACCACTTACAAAAATGACAAAACCGGATATCGCGGTTATCACGTCAATTGCGCCGGCTCATCTTGCGAACTTCCAAGATGGCATGAAAGGAATAGCAAAAGCAAAGGCCGAAATTTTTACCGGATTAAATGAAAACGGAATGATCATTATCCCACGCGATTCAGAATATTATGCCGATCTTTTGGGGCTTGAACGTGCATCAAAAGCGCAAAAAATTCTCTCATTTGGCGAACATCCGGACTCAGATGCCCGTATTATTACATGCCTGGAAGCCCGCAATGGCACACAAATCACCGCACAAATAAATGATAAGGAAATCACCTATTTCATGCCGGCGGGAAAACACATGGCTTTAAACGCTTTGTGCGCATTATTGACAGTCGATATATTAAACCTTGACCTTAATCGCGCTGTGCAAACACTTGCATCCTTCACCCCGCCAGCAGGACGAGGTCGCGAAGAACGCATCAATATCGGCGATCCAGAAAACCCCGTTATTCTCCTCGATGAATCCTATAATGCAAGCCCAGCATCCATGAATGCTGCTTTTCGTGTTGTCGCCCTGATTGATCCGGGACGCGGCGGCCGGCGCATTGCTGTCCTGGGCGATATGCGCGAACTGGGGGATGATGGTCCAAAATTACACGCGGATCTTGCCCTTCCTCTTCGCGCGGCAAATATTGATTTGGTTTATACGTGCGGTCCTCTCATGAAAAACCTGCACGATGCCCTGCCCGCCAATCAACGGGGCCGACACACTGAAACATCCACAGAAATGGCACAGATTGTCCCAGAGGTCCTTGTCCCCGGGGACGTTATTGTCGTAAAAGGATCACATGGAAGCCGTATGGACGTGGTGGTTGAAGCCCTGCGCGCGCTTCCATCCCAAAAAGACCGTCAAAAAGACAAAGGACAACAACAACATGCTTTATAACCTTTTGGTTCCATTCGCTGATGATTTTACATTTCTGAACATTTTCAGATACCTGACCTTTCGGACAGGCGGCGCGATTATGACCTCTTTGTTCATTGGCTTATTAGTTGGCCCAAAATTGATCCACTGGCTCAAACAAAAACAGGGGGAAGGTCAACCCATCAGAACAGATGGCCCAGAAACCCATTTTAAAAAGGCCGGAACCCCCACCATGGGCGGATTGATGATTTTATTTTCAATCCTGATATCCACATTGCTGTGGGCCGATTTGGCCAATCCATTTGTTTGGATCGTTTTATTCGTGATGATCGGATTTGGTAGCATTGGATTTCATGATGATTATTTAAAACTGACAAAACGCACGCATCATGGATTGTCTGCACGCAATAAAATGCTCTTGCAAATTGTGATTGGCAGTATAGCTGTTGTGGGAATCATCTTGTGTATGCCCGAATCTCCGACAGGTCTTGCCACCGGCGTTGCTTTTCCCTTTGTGAAAAACTATTTCCTCGATTTGTCTATTTTCTTTATTATATGGGCCATTGTCGTGATCATTGGTGCATCAAATGCCGTAAACTTGACAGATGGTTTGGATGGTCTTGCAACCGTCCCTGTTGCGATTGCGGCTGCCTGTTTTGGTCTGATCGCCTATGTTGTTGGACATGCTGTTTACGCCCCCTATCTTTATATTCCGTATGTCCCCGGTACCGGCGAAGTTGCGATTCTATGTGGCGCGATTGTCGGAGCGTGTATGGCTTTTCTATGGTTTAACGCGCCGCCTGCACAAGTATTCATGGGCGATGTTGGATCGCTATCCCTTGGCGGTGTTTTAGGAACGATTGCCGTTATCACAAAACATGAAATTGTTTTAGCCATTATCGGCGGTATTTTTGTTGTTGAAACCATATCCGTCATGATCCAGGTTTTTTATTTTAAAACAACCGGCAAGCGTTTTTTCCGCATGGCCCCTATTCATCACCATTTTGAAAAAATGGGATGGCCAGAAACAACGGTTGTCATCCGATTTTGGATCGTTGCAATTGTCTTGGCTTTGATCGGGCTATCAACGCTCAAATTACGATAATACCGAAATACCGAAAAATGGAGCGGCGCATTCTTTCATGATCAAACTTTTTCGTGCAACCAGAACCGACAAGCATCTGATATCCCAGTGGTGGTGGACGATTGATCGCCCTCTTTTAATATGCGTTTGTACATTATATCTTATTGGACTTGGTCTTGTGATGGCCGCATCGCCTGCCGTTGCCGAACGGATCGGCAGTTCCTATTCCCATTTTATATTTAAACACCTGCTTTTTGTTGGCCCCTCTTTTCTTTTGATGATCGGGCTATCATTTCTGGATGCGAAAAAAATATGGCGTATTGGGACGGTGGTTCTTTGCATGGCGCTTCTTTCCATGATTATGGTTCTATTTATCGGAACGGAAATTAAGGGCGCGCAGCGGTGGATTTCCATTGGTCCTCTTTCTCTGCAACCCAGCGAACTTGTCAAACCATCCTTTGCCATTTTCACCGCATGGCTGATGGCACGCCAAAAAGAACAACCTGAATTCCCGGGAAACTTTCTGGCGGCTAGCGCCTATTTTCTGGTCATCACCCTTTTAATGTTACAACCCGATCTGGGGATGAGTTTTGTTGTCAGCCTTATTTTTGCCGTTCAAATTTTTCTGGCCGGGTTCCCGTTCCGCTACATGGTTGGTTTTTTAATGATTGGTGTTATTGGCCTTTTTGGTGCCTATTACGGATTTGATCACGTCCACAGCCGGATCAACCGGTTTTTAGACCCGACGAGTGGCGATAATTACCAAATTGAACGATCTATAGAGGCCTTTCGTGCGGGCGGCCTGATCGGTGAAGGTCCAGGACAAGGGCAAGTTAAAATGACCATTCCGGATGCGCATGCTGATTTTATCTTTTCAGTTGCAGCCGAAGAGTTTGGATTTATTTTTATCGTGATCCTGATCAGTTTTTATGCCTATATCATCCGCCGGATTTTACGGCATTTGGGTACACAAGAAAATATGTTTGTGATATTGGCGACCGGTGGTCTTTTAATGATGTTTGGAATGCAGGCCATGATTCACATGGGATCCGCCATGCATATTTTGCCAACAAAGGGGATGACGTTGCCTTTTATCAGTTATGGGGGTTCGTCACTTTTATCAATGGGATTTGGATTTGGCGTTCTTTTGGCCCTCACACGCCGCACAAGTCGATCAAATATCTCGCGGATGAGTTTATCCGGAACAGGAGCGGAGGGATCATGGGTGAGATAAAAGTATTGATTGCATCCGGTGGCACAGGGGGGCATGTCATCCCCGCGCTGGCGCTTGCGGATACGCTGATGGAACGGGGCATACAGGTTATTTTTGCAACCGATAGCCGGGGAATTGTCTATATAAAAGATCGCCCGAAGATGATCACAAAAGTTATCCGCGCCGGCACGATACGCAAAGAACCCATCAGGTTTCTAAAAGACATGATCAGCATGATGGTCGGGATCCTGCAGTCCTTTGACC
>CAZQLB010000068.1:0-8308 GCA_964593915.1 uncultured Pseudobdellovibrionaceae bacterium | reverse complement strand
GCCTAAAATAACTTATATGACACATCTCTCTTCCCTTTTTCCGAAAAAAAAGCTAAAAATATTTATTATTTAAACCTTTTTTGATCAAGGACGTCAAAATGACCTCTCAGCGTTCAGATGGCCATACCTCCCCAGCTGATTTTTATCGGACAACTGTTTTTTTACCTAAAACCGATTTTCCCATGCGCGGTGATTTGCCCAAGCGCGAGCCCGCCATTGCTCAAAAATGGGTGGATATGGATTTGTATGGACAGATTCGTAAACTGTCCAAAGGACAGGAAAAATTCATTTTGCATGCGGGCCCTCCCTACGCCAATAACCCCATGCACGTTGGACATGCTTTGACCAATATTCTGAAAGATACCGTCAATAAATCATGGCAAATGATGGGATATGATGCCCCTATGGTCATGGGATGGGATTGTCATGGTCTGCCGATTGAATGGGAAATCGAAAAGAAATACAGAGCAGATGGCAAAGATAAAGATAGCGTTGACCCCATTTCATTCCGACAGGAATGCCGCGATTATGCCCATCACTGGATTCAACATCACGCACGTGATTTAAAACGAATTGGAATTGTGGGGGATTTTAAAAACCCCTATCTCACCATGTCATTTGATGCCGAAGCCAAGATTGCCGAAGTCGTACACCGATTCGCCATGAACGGTGGCCTTTATCGCGGCGTTAAACCCGTCATGTGGTCTGTCATCGAAAAAACAGCTTTGGCTGATGCTGAAACAGAATATAAAGAACATAAATCCATTACTGTTTGGGTTAAATTTCCTGTTTCATCTTCGTCTATTCCGTTGCCAGAGGGCACGGGGGTTGTCATTTGGACCACTACGCCGTGGACATTGCCCAGCAACCGCGCGATTGCCTTTGGCCCCTCTATTTCCTACAGCGTGTATCGCATTGATGAAATCGCCGAAGAATCCCGTGCGCAGGTCGGCACCCACCTTATCCTTGCGGATCAGCTTGCAGATGATGTTTTTGAAAAGGCAAAAGTCTCGTCTTTTTCAAAAGTCATGATCTTAACTGCTGATGATTTAAGTAAAATTATCTGTCATCATCCTCTGCATGGACAGGGATATGATTACGATGTACCTGTTTATCCGGCTGATTTTGTGACAAACGATACCGGGACCGGTTTTGTTCATATTGCTCCCAGTCATGGTGCCGATGACTTTTATCTTGGCCAAAAATACGGATTGCCTGTCCCTGATCATGTTGATGATGCGGGCGTATTCCGGGATCATGTCCCTCTTTTCGCAGGGAAAGCTGTTTTCACCGAAAAAGGTGAGATGGGCGATGCGAATTTTGCCGTTATCAAATCCCTTGACGATGTACATGCTTTGATCGCCAAGGGGACCCTTCGGCATGAATATCCACACAGCTGGCGATCAAGAGCTCCGCTTATTTTCCGGACGACGCCTCAGTGGTTCATTTCCATGGAAAATAACAATCTGCGCGCCAAGGCCCTTGAGGGTATTCGTTCGGCCACATGGCACCCACGTGCGGGAGAAACACGTATTTCATCCATGATCGAACACCGGCCAGACTGGTGTATTTCACGCCAACGTGTCTGGGGCGTTCCTATTGCCCTGTTTATTCACAAGAAAACAGGTGAAATTCTAAAAGACCAGGCTGTTTTTAACCGAATTATTGACCTGTTTAAAAAAGAAGGCGGCGATGCCTGGTTTACACATCCTGATCGCGATTTCCTGGGCGATCAATATAACCCGGATGATTTTGAAAAAATCATGGATACCGCGGATGTCTGGCTTGATTCCGGCGCCACACATATGTTCGTTTTGGATGAACGGGAAGAATTGCGATTCCCGGCCGACCTTTATCTTGAAGGATCTGACCAACACCGCGGATGGTTCCATACGTCTTTGCTTGTCTCTTGTGGTCTAAAAGGAGTCGCCCCTTATAAAAACGTATTGACCCATGGATATGTCCTGGATGAAAAGGGATATAAGATGTCAAAATCGTTGGGGAATGGTATTAGCATGGACGAGGCCCTCGGTGAATTTGGCGCTGATATCGTCCGGCTATGGACGATTACCAGCGACTATTCCGAAGATGTTCGTATCGGTAAAGTTATCTTGAATGGAACTGCTGATATGTATCGGCGTATTCGCAATACGTTCCGATTTATTTTGGGGGCTATTGACGGTATAACAGAAGATGAAATGCTGCGTGATGATGAATTATCGAATGCACCAGAACTCGAACGTCTGGTCCTGCACTGGATTTCGGTTTTAGATACGGAAATTCGTAAATCCATCACATCCTATGACTATAATAAACTGATGCAGCGTCTTCACCATTTTTGCGCATCAGATTTATCCGCTTTTTATTTTGATGTTCGGAAAGATCGCCTTTATTGCGATCGACCCGATTCATTCGAACGGCGCGCAACACGCACCGTTATGGTTAAATTATTGGAGCATCTGTGTACCTGGTTTGCCCCTTCTCTCTCCTTTACAACCGAAGAAGCATGGGGTTTACGCCCCTCCTTTATCGCACCGGATAAAGACAGCGTGCATATGACAACATTTCCAACTGTCCCTGCTTCGTGGAGTCAACCAGATCTGGCCCGTAAATGGGAAACCATCCGTGATATCCGGCGGGTGATGACCGGCGCATTAGAACCCAAACGCGCTGATAAAACCATTGGATCCTCACTTGAGGCCCATCCGCATATTTACCTCACTCCAGAATTGGCAGATATGACAAAATCTGTTGATTGGGCGGAGGTTGGTATTACATCTCAAGCCACTGTTTACACAACCCCTGCACCAGAAGAGGCATTTGTCCTTTCGGATGTCCCTGGAACCGCTGTTGTTTTCACCGTGGCTCAGGGCAAGAAATGCGAACGATGCTGGAAAGTCTTACCCACCGTTGGAAGCGATCCGGAATACCCGGACCTATCCCCACGGGATGCCGATGCTGTTCGGTATTACAAGTCTGTTGCAAAAGATAAGGCTGCATAAAGCATGAAAAGACGTTATGCTTTTGCGGGAATTATCCCCGGTATTTTTATTTTGGATCAACTCTCCAAATGGGCCGTGATGGAGATTTTATTTCGCCCGGCTCTTTTTGGGTCAAAGGGGATGTCTTTTGTCGATTTTATGTCCAGCTTTCATCTGCACCCCCTCCCCCCTATCAGTATCACGATCACCTCTTTTTTCAACCTCGTTATGGTATGGAACAAAGGGATTAGTTTTGGGTTCTTTAAAACCAGCGATATGTATCAAAACATCATCCTCATCGGTATTCTGGCATCGGTTGTGATTGGATTTACCGTCTGGATGATCCGCACACGTATTACAACACTGCGCCCCCTTCTGGCCATGATTGTTGGCGGTGCTATTGGGAATATATTTGACCGTATTCGATTTGGCGGCGTTGCTGATTTTCTGGATTTTCATGCTTTCGGATACCATTATCCCGCATTTAACGTGGCGGATAGCGCAATTGTCCTGGGTATGATAGGATTGATCATTCATGAACTTTTTTTGACAAAGCGGATTTCTGCACCATGATACCCCCCTCTAAACCCCTTTTCCTTTTCACAGGCCTGTCTCTTACCGTCGCCTTAACAGGCTGCGGAATTACAAAGGATGACTTGGGCCTTTCACGCCGCACCCCGGATGCCTTCGCGGTGCGGGAACGCGCCCCGCTTGAGATCCCTGGTAACTATGTTCTGTACCCCCCCAAACCCGGCACCCCCCGTCCGCAGGAACAAAGCCCGGCTGATCAAGCTGCCCAAATTATCCAGCAAACCTCTGTATCTCGACACATAGGAACAGGGATAAATGAAAACGCAGCTTCATCTTCCGTGCCGACAACCCTTGAACGTGCCTTGCTGGAAAAAACGGGGGCCGATAATGCATCGGGTGACATTCGCGCAGTCGTCGGGGCTGAAAAAGGGCAAGAAGTTGATACCAAAAAACCAACGATAAAACGTCTGCTGAATATGGGAGGTAACAAACCCGGGGGCGTTGTCCTCAATCCAAAAGAAGAAGCGGACCGGTTAAAAGCGGCTGGAACCCCTGTTTCATCTCACCCGACCACAGTTTCCAAGTAAGATTCTATTAATTATTTCGCTTGGATTTTTATTTTCACACGGTCAAGCGGTGTTAAAAACCCCATAAAAAAACCCCACCGATATGGCGGGGTTCTTTTTTTCTTCCAAAAGGAAGCTTATTTTTTCTTAACAGCGGTGGTTTTTTTCGCTGTTGTTGCTTTTTTCACAGCTGGTTTTTTCGCGGCTGGTTTTTTTACAGCTGCTACTTTTTTCACAGCTGGTTTTTTCGCTGCTGCTGTTGTTTTCTTAGCTGTTGTTGCTTTTTTCACAGCTGGTTTTTTTGTCGCTGTTGTTGCTTTTTTCACAGCTGGTTTTTTCGCCGCAGGTTTTTTTGCGGCTGGTTTTTTTGCTACTGTTGCCATTAAAAGTCTCCTTTGAGTAGGTTTTTGCTAGGTAGGTTATTCAACAATGCATCATTCATCATGATACATATAACAATATATCAAAAAATTAAAAAAAGAATAAACATTTTTTTATTGACAGGGGTATCATACAAAATCACATGAGTCATTTTTGCAACACATCTGGTCTGGTACACATATGAATCCCTCTTCTTACTCTTCTTTTACCCCTTATAAAATGATGAACAAGATATTCCTTTTATCCCTTATTTTATTCATCTTTTCTTTATCAAATACCTTTGCCGAAACATTGCCGGACGAAGTAAAAACATTTAACGCAACCACCTTTACACTTCAGAATGGTATGCAGGTTGTTGTGATCCCCAATCACCGCGCTCCGGTCGTCACGCACATGGTTTGGATACGGGCGGGGGCAGCAGATGAACCCGAATCAGTATCCGGCGCCGCTCATTTCTTAGAGCATTTGATGTTTAAAGGGACCAAAAATGAAGAGCCCGGGGCGTACTCCAAAAAGATCAGGGCAATTGGCGGCGATGATAATGCCTTTACAGGTCAGGATTATACAGCCTATTTTGCGACACTCCCGTCAAGCCAGTTGGATTTGATCATGTCTTTGGAACGGGATCGTTTTGAAAATCTGGCGCCACCTCTGCCTCACGTCGAATCTGAGAAAAAAGTGATTATCGAAGAACGACGCCAACGCACAGAAAATGATCCTTATGGCCCCTTATATGAACAAATCAATGCCTATCTCTTTGCATCAACCCCATATGACAACCCGGTGATCGGGTGGATGAAAGACATGGAAAAACTAACGTATGACGATGTACAGGCTTTTTATAAAACCTGGTATACACCACAAAACATGATTTTGATTTTATCTGGCGATATTACACCAGAGCATGCAAAAAAGATGGCACAAAGGTATTATGGGGGTTTAAAACAAAAAGAGATCCCGCAGCGCCGGCGCCTATCCCCCCCGATCCATCCGGCGCAGACAACACTCCGTTTTGAAAGCGACAAGGTTGCCCAATCTGCCCTAATCATGGCATGGCGCGTCCCCAGTTATGCAGAAGAGCCCCAAGATGCCATCGCGCTTGACCTTGTCCAAAACATCTTGGCAGGTGGAAATTGGGCACCATTTTACCAAGAATTGGTTGTACGTCAAAAAATCGCCGTAAGCGTTAGCATGGATTATGATGGGAATAGCTTAAATGGCGGGTCATTTTGGATCAGCGCGACGCCTGCGCCTGGCATCACCCTAGACACCCTTCAGAAAGCTATTTGGAAGACCCTTGCATCCTTGCCCCAGTATCTGACTCCAGCCGCGCAAGAAAGGGCTACGACACGTCTTTTAGACCAACTGACATTCATGCGAGACAGCGTTTCCGGACCCGCCATGATTGTTGGTCAAGCACTTACAACTGGCTTATCCCTTGAGGATGTACAAACATGGCCCACGCGCGTTCGGTCCATTCCCCTTAAAACAATAACACATACTTTTGAACAGTTTTCATCGAAAACAGGTGGTGTTTATGGTCCTCCCTTGATTACGGAGGTTATAGCAAGAAATCCAGCCAGCAACGCATCTGCTCCATCTCCCCTTTCTTTTAAAGGACCTCATTCATGACAAAAAATCATCTGTTTTTATCTGTATTCTTGTTGTTTGCCCTTTTATCAGGGGCGATCACTTTATACCCATTATCTATCCAGGCCCCTAAAGCAGCCGATCAGCCCTTTTTATCCCCGATTGATTTAACAACACCCAGCCATATCCCTGTTTGGGGGGTCCAAGATCACTCGCAGAAGATTATTTCTCTTTCGTTCGCCATCATTGGCGCTGGCGCCAGCACTGATGATCAAGATCTCCAGGGAACGGCGCAGCTTTTCGCGAGCCTTTTGGATGAAGGGGCTGGGACACACGATTCGGCCTCCTTCCAAGCTCTTCTTGCAGATCATAGTATTTCACTGTCGTTTCAAGCGGGGCGGGATTCCCTTATTGGCACAATGCGCACATTAACGCGCCATCAGGATCTGGCTTTTGAGTTGCTGAAAGACGCTATCCAATCCCCACGATTGGATATGGATGCGATTGATCGGATGCGCATTGCTCTTCAAACACGAATCAAAGAAAACAAGGTGGATCCTGATTGGCAAGCTGCGCGGCTTTTGAATGATCGTCTTTTTGACGGCAGCCCTTATGCCATGAATAGCGGCGGCACATTAAAGAGCCTTGGGATCATTACGCGCGATGATCTTCTTCTTTTTAAAAAGAAAACATTTTTTAAAAATCAGGTCCGCGTCGCCGTTGTTGGTGATTTTGATTCTGCCTTTATACAAAAACAAATAGACGGTATTTTTGGTGTTTTTCCAAACAAAGATACCCTGGTGTCACAGCAATCACCCGCTCCCCTCTCTCATCTTGGGGAAACGTATTTATATGAACGTGATATCCCGCAAACCATCCTAATGATGGCCGGCCCTGCCCCCCATATTGGGGATCAGGACGAGGCTTGTTTCATGGTGATGAACCAAATTTATGGTGCCGGCGGCTTTGGATCGCGCTTGATGGACGTTATTCGCGAACAAAACGGCTTGACCTATGGCATTTATACGGGACATACACAGATGCGCCGGGCTGCTTACCTTTCTGTTTATGCGTCAACCCAAAATAAACAGTTATCGGATATGATTAAATTATTTAAATCTGAAACCGAGAAAATAAAAACAACCGGCGTAACACAAAAAGAATTGGATGATGCAAAGGGCTATTTATTAGGCAGCATGGCATCCGATTTAACATCAACAGCAAAAATATCCAACCTTCTACTCTCCCAAATGATTGAGGGGCGGGGCATCAACGCCCTAGATCGTTTGCGTCAGGATATTGACGCTGTATCCATTTCGGCTGTACAAGCTGCGGCACAAAAATGGCTCGAACCTGATCATTTTCTGACAATTCTGGTTGGAAACCCCGTGAAATCAGATACAATAAAGATTGTAAAAACCCTGCCTCATGTAGAGGAATAGCTTTTTATCAAGGACGATTCCCAAAGGTTACGTGATGAAACCCATACAACATTCTGTTTGGCAAACCCTTATATCACACCAACAATCGCTTTCCCGCATCCATCTTTCTGACCTATTCAAACGGGACCCAGATCGATTTGCAAAAATGCATATACGGGTTCCTGGCCTTATTTTCGATTATAGCAAACAACATCTCACACCTGATACCATCAATCTTTTTACAACCCTTTTAAATGAGTTAGATTTCCAAGGGCATCTTGATACTCTGTTTTCTGGCGGGATTGTTAATCCATCTGAAGGCAAGGGGGCACTGCATGCGGCTTTGCGTGGGTCCTATATTGCTCCGCTCTCTCCCAAGCATCTATCTTTACACCTTATTGAAACAGAGACAAACCACACTAAAGAACAATCGCAAAATTGGGCAAGGTCCTTTGATCCTGTTTTAACAGATGTGATTCACGTAGGCATTGGGGGATCGGCCCTTGGCCCTCAACTGGCTATTGATGCTTTTGCTCATTTACAGCCTTCCAAAGATAGCCCCCATATCCATTTTATCAGCAATATTGATGGGCATGCCCTGCACCCTCTTTTGCAACGCCTTGATCCAAAACGAACAGGGGTTGTTGTCGTTTCGAAAACATTTAAAACAGATGAAACATTAACAAACGCGAAATCCATCCGGACTTGGTTTGAAACTGCCAGACAAAATGATGATGAAATAAAAAATGATTTTATTTCCATTAAATCCTAACCCGACACGTCTATTGCACAAGGCTATTTACACACACATATCATATCCTATCCAACCTAGATACTG
>CAZQLB010000067.1:0-8476 GCA_964593915.1 uncultured Pseudobdellovibrionaceae bacterium | reverse complement strand
AGCTTACAACGTCCGAAATCCTATTTCAGGATGCGCATAGGGACATTGATGGGAGCCAATGTCATTCGGTCTCTAGTGTTTTTACTGGGCGGCCTTATTCTGGGTCTCTTTTTTACAAAGGCCATTCCTTACAACTTCTCCCAAATCGTATTTTTATTGATATCGATTTATTTAGGGACGTTCATTAATAGTGTGATTTGTTTTATCTTATCCCTCATCGAAGTCTCTACCCACAATGGATGCAGACGGTGGCCAACTTTACGCCCTATCCAGCGATGATGAATATTCCAGGGAAAATTGCTTTTGATCCAAATCTTGCGGATATGTTGTCTGGTTTTGGTGTTCAATTCTTCTGGCTCGCGACCATGATTGTAGTCGCATTCTATGTACAACATCTGGCCTACCGCCATATTTTGAAGAGAGGACATTAATATGTGGCAACAAATTAAAAATAACGTTTACTATGCCAGCTTTCTGATCCCGGCGTCATTAAAGGCCGCGACCCAAAACAAAGCCGCCTTTTTGTCGTTGAGCATTTTTATGTTCATCCAAAACATTATGTTTTTCATGGTCTGGGTGATTTATTTTTCTAATTTCTCTAGCTTGCGGGGGTGGGAACTGGCCGATGTGGCCACCATGTACGGCTTGGCCGCCTTTTCATTCGGCCTAGCATTTCTGTTGTGCGGTGGGGCCTTGGATTTGGGGCGGTCGATTGTTGACGGGGAACTCGATATTTATCTGGGCCGTCCACGCCATCCCTTAATGGGCATTATGTTCCGGGAAAGTCGTGTCGCGGGTCTGGGGGATATTATCACCGCGCCTGTTCTGTGGATTTACTTCGGGCATTATACACCGGTTGAACTTTGGGTTTTAGTGATGCTTGGGATATTTTCGGGGATGATTATTTTAGCAACCGCTCTGGCGATTAACAGCCTGCCATTTTTTGCAGGCCAGGGAAATCGAGTGACCGATCAGCTGATCGAAAGCTTTATTTGTATTTCGACCTATCCCCATAATGGGTTTGGGATGACGGTGCGCATTATTTTGCTGACCGTTATTCCAGCGGGATTTGTGGCGTACCTACCCATTGAAGCGATAAGAAATTTCGACGTTCCCAAAATGATTATCATTGGGTGCGCAGCGGTCTTTTATATGTTCCTGGCCACCGTTATTTTTAATCGAGGGTTACGAAACTATACATCAGGAAATAAGATGTTGGAGGTCAGATGATGGAAACAATTGAAATCATCGGCGCGGCACTGCCTTTTACTTTGCGTCAACCCAAACGCGAAGATGCACGTTCTATTCTGGAATGTCACCGCGCCTCAATAGAGGGAAAGGCATTATTGTACTACGGCGAGAAAATTGTTCATAGTTGGAAACCAGAGATTAAAGAAGACCTTATCAAAAAGGTTCAGATGGAAATTTCTGAACCAGACTGGATTTATGTTGTTGCCGAAAGTGAGGAAGGGATCATTGGTTTTGGTATTGTCATACCAGAAAACCATGAGTTAAGGGCTGTGTATGTTCGCCCAAACCATTCCGGCCAAGTCGGCACTAAACTCTTAAATGAACTTTTAAAAGGCGCCCAATCAAAAGGTCTGACATATCTAAAGATGGATGCCAGTGCGAATGCCGAACAATTTTATCAAAGAAATGGATTCAAGACCCTCTCACAAGGAACTCATGTTCTGAATTCTGGCGATGAGATGGCCTGCGTTACAATGAGGATCGATTTATAGAAATGGAAGAAATACTTTCCCCTGATGAAAAAGATGCTGCTCATGTTACCTCTCACCTGACAGGCGAGATAGTGACCTCTGTTTCACGTCTGACGACGGGAAATCAAAATTACGTTTATGCCGTGGACACTGAACAGTCCACGTACGTAATCCGGATGACCCATAAATTTAGGGATAAGTTTGTCAGTGCTTTATATTGGCAGAAACAGATCATCCCACTCGGGGTGCCACTAGCCAAATTCATTGCCCAGGATTTAGACGGCCAATATTCACCTTTTCCGGCGCTGCTGATGAAACGGTTGCCAGGAGCCGATATTGGCAGGGCCTATCCATCTTTGACAGCAGAGCAGAAGAAATCCATCGCACGTCAGATGGTGGATATTCATGCTAAATTGAGTGTCTTACCGGACGGCCCCAAATACGGGTACACCCCGAACCCACCGCATGAGACATGGGTCGATTTTTTAGCCAAAGATTTGAATGTGGCCTCTGACCGGATTAGCAAAGCGCAAATTTTTGATAGGAATATAATTAATGTCGCCTTCTCTTTTCTGGATTCTTTGAAGGAAGATCTTTTGAAAATTCGTCCACGCCCTTTTATGCCCGATACCACTGTCAAAAACGTGATTGTTCATGAAGGCACATTGATGGGAATTGTCGATGTTGATGACATCTGTTACGGCGACCCATTATTTACGCTATCGCTAACCTATGCAGGGTCAGAAATTGATGGGTTAGATACCGATTATGCTGATGCCTGGGCAAGATTCCTGGATCTTGATCTTCATGCCCAACGCCGTTTGGAGTTTTATCGGTTATTGCATACGACTTGGTTTATGGGAGAACAAGCGATTGTGTCTGCAAACGGTCAAAAGCTGAATTTTGATACAGAAAGATTGAAGAAAATGTTTGACGGTTCGGTTGAGCGGTTACGGGAGAAAGTAGAATCATGGCTTACATAAAGCTTTTTAGAGAATTATGGCGGTACGCGGCGGGATATCGATGGAAGGTTATTGCTTTTATTGTACTTCATGCCCTCGCCAACTTTGCTACCTTGGCGCAACCCTTGGTATTCGGCCAAATTCTAAACAGCTTTCAAAAGCAATCCGACCAGATTTTAAATACGATCATAGTGTGGCTGGGCGTCTGGGTTAGCTTATTTATTTGGTTTAATATCTTCCACCGTGCGGCAAATTATTTTTGCTATGACGTGTCATACCGCGTAAAACAAGATTTCTTGAATGATTACTACTCGACGGTCACGCGCCTACCTTTGAAATGGCATACGGATCATCATTCGGGCAGTACCATCAACCGTATTAATACGGCGGCTGAAGCGTTGTTTAATTTCAGCATTAACCATTATCAATATATCAGCTTCTTCATGCTGTTCTGGGGGCCGCTCGTTGCCCTGTTGTTTTTATCTTGGCAAGTTTCTGCCATGGCCTTTGTGATTGCCGTCATCAGTGTCTTTGTCATGTGGCAGTTTGATAAACGATTGGTGGTTTTATATCAACAAATGAACGAAATTCAGCACAAGGTCGCCTCTGTTCTTTACGACTATGTATCGAATATCAAGACGATTATCACCTTACGGCTGGGGCCAAGTACAGGCACAGAACTGAATCATCAGATTGAAAAAGGCTACCGTCCCTATATGAAATCAGAAAGTCAAGTCAATCAATGGAAGTGGCTCTCGATCAGTTTCGGCGTACTTATTTTAGAGGCTGGGGTTATTTTCTACTATATCTGGCAGCAACTGGCGCGCAGCGGCACGGTCTTGGTTGGGAATATCGCGGCGGTATTTCAGTACTTACAACTGATCAGCAAAACCTACATGGACATTGCCGTGACGTACCACCAGATCATGGCTTGGCGCACCGATTTTGAAACTGCAGAGCCGATTAAAAACGCACTAAAATCAGGTATCGCCTTATGCGGTAAGCAAGATGATTGGCATCGTATTCAAATCTCTAGCCTGAATTTTGAATATGAACCGGGCAAAGAGACGTTGCAAAACGTTACCCTCTCTTTTGCAAAAGGCAATCGCATCGCCTTGGTTGGTGAAAGCGGATCTGGTAAATCATCCCTGATGGCGATTTTGAGGGGGTTATATGAACCAGATCATGTCAATCTGGATATTGATGGACAATCTTCGACAACATTGGCGCCGTTGTTTGAGATGACGACGTTGATCCCGCAAGAACCCGAAGTGTTTGAAAACACGATTGGGTATAATATTACGGTTGGCATCGAACATCCGGTGGAAGACGTCATGCAGGCTGTTCGGTTGGCGTGTTTTGACCGGGTGCTGGAACGGTTGCCAAATGGTCTTGATACCGATGTTCGGGAACGGGGTGTGACGTTATCGGGAGGTGAGCGCCAGCGTTTGGCTCTCGCACGCGGTATTCTGGCTGCACGGGATAGTTCGATTATATTGATGGATGAGCCGACATCATCGGTCGATGCACATAATGAGATGACAATTTACGAGAATATCTTTGCACATTTCAAAGAGGCGACAATTATTTCGTCGATCCACCGTCTTCACTTGCTGAATAAATTTGATCAGGTGATCGTGATGGATCAAGGCCGAATTGTACAAGTTGGATCGTTTGAAGAACTCAAAAGTCAACCAGGACTGTTCCAAAAATTGTGGGATAAATACTGGCAAAGTTCGAAGATTGAAGGGACTAATCTATGACCTCTTTTACTCCAGAAAATATCGATCAAATAAAGTCTTGGGCAGTGAAATCGTTAGCATCGCATAACCTACCGCCGTTAAATGCATTTGTAGATGTACGATTAATGCCCTGGTCATGCGTATGGTGTGCCGATACAGAACGTGGACGTGTATATCTTAAATGGATGGCTCCTTTATTTAGCCGTGAACCAGAAATCATTGATTTTCTCAAAAGAAATGTCTCCGATAACCATTTACCAGTGGTTCTGGATCAGAATCTCGATCTTTCTGCTTTTATTATGGGGGACGCGGGTGTTGTTTTGCGCGATCAGATAATTCATCAATATGATACTGATATGGTAGAACGCGTTCTTCAAACCTACGCCCATTTACAGCGCTGCGCCATTGGTAAAACACCAGATCTGCCTAAAGATGTTTTCCATGACTATCGCCTGGTAAATCTTCCAGAATTGTTTGATAGGTTATTGGGTAAACAAGATTTCTTGAATACTCACGGCATCACCAACGATATGATTCATAAATTGCAAAGTGCACGTCATAACTTCTTTACTTGGTGCACTCAATTGTCCTTATGCGGCATTCCAGACACCATCGAACATGGCGATTTTCATGATAATAATGTCCTTATTAAAGATGGTCACATCACCCTGAATGATTGGGGTGACTGTGCATGGTCTCATCCATTTTTATCAGCAGCAACTTTTGTAAATAGTGCTATCAAAAGAGGCGCGTTCCATGAAGGAGATGATATATACAAGGGCTTGAGAGATGCCTATTTATCCGAGTGGCGGGACTACGGCGATCTATCGTCCTTGCAGCGTGGATTTGAAGTTTCCCGCTTAATACGCCCGCTTGTATTTATTTTATCACTACAGCGCGTATATGAAACCCCTGGCCTTGAACATTATCCAGAATTTCATGGATATTTGGCTCAAACATTTGACTTATTATTAAACAATTTGAACCGTAGGCCTTTACCAGATTTATCCCTGCGCATATGAGAAAAAAATGTATGAATATTTTGAACTGCAACGGCAATCAGACGATTTAATTTATGAATTTGATCGTCGTGTGACCAGCGATGGGAGAATCGCCTACCAGCGGCGCGATCAGGATTTATGGATTACTTATCAGGGCGCTGACCTTGGTTGGGTTGCCTATGATGAGGAAAGTGCCGAGGTTAGAGGGCGTCCCTGGGGTGTTTTACCAAAAGATCAAGACCCAGATCATCCGCCTGATGGTGAATGGGTCAGTAAGAAAAATGAAAAGTCATACGTGTATATTCTGAAATACGCGACTAAAGGAACATAAAATGGGACAGAGCTGGAGCAATTGTGACCCAAAGGTCAAAGAGTTTGTAAATAATGCGATTAGAGTTTTTAAAGAAGTCATACCAGAAAAACTAAGTGCCGTTATTCTTCACGGCTCATTAGCTATGGGGTCATTTTATCCCCCGAAAAGCGATATTGATATATTGATATTAGTCAACGGCTCCCTTGATGAAAATGAACAAAGGTTGATTCATAGCCGCCTATTAAGCGTGACCGACAGAAGACCGATTACAGGATTTCTTGAGTTAAGTGTCATCAAATCTGATGTAGCTAAAAATCCAAAGCACCCAATTGCCTACGAAATACATTATGGGGAGAACTTTCCTACTCTTATCAGAGAAGGAAAAATTGATTATCGTCTCACTGATAAACACGATCCAGACTTGGCGGCACATTTTGTTATTGCCAGGCATCGTGGCCTTTCTCTTTATGGGCCAGAGCCGAAAGATTGTTTAGGGGAAATTCCTTGGGAAGATTATCTTTCTTCCGTGTTGGATGATTTGAATTGGATTCTGGATCAAGAAAATATCCTGGAAAGCCCGTTTTATAGCGTTCTGAATGCCTGTCGATCTCTTGAAATGTTAGACAAGGGTGCGTGGACAGTTTCAACCAAAGAAGAAGGCGCTTTGTGGGCACTCAAAAATTTATCGCCTGAATATGCCGATATCATTAGATTCGCGCTTGAATGCTATCGGTCAAACGCGCCTGTTTCATCAGAACAGCGGCGCAGAGCTGGTATAGACTGGCCAGAAGATAAGTTGCTAGCTTTCCGCGATTATATACGAACTTTAATATCAGAAAGGAAACTTTCCTAATGAAAACAATAGATTTAATCAATTTGGCTGCAAGCAAACTGAAACCCCATAAAGATGAAGATGGTCGTGTGCATGGCGATGTCGCCGCCGCCGTCCTTTCCAAGAACGGTAAGGTCTATACAGGCATTTGTGTCGATACACCAAGTTGGGGGTTATGTGCTGAACGTAGCGCGCTTGCCCCAATGATCACAGACGACTGCTATCAGATTGATACAGTTGTTGCCGTTTGGAGAGACCCAAAAACTGAAAAGCTTCATGTTCTTCCGCCTTGTGGCGTGTGTCGGCAGTTCATGAAAGATATTGACGAATCTAATTTGAGTTCTCGTATTATTCTTGGAAAAGACGATGTCCTACAACTCAAGGACCTTATCCCACGCCATGAGTGGCCAGCCCCTTTAGGAGATATATGAATGCAGAAAGCCAAATTAATTATCATTTGTGGCCTGCCTGGATCAGGAAAAACAACACTTGCTAAAAAATTAGAACTAGCACTTTCTGCTGTAAGATTTTGTCCCGATGAATGGATGGAAAAGCTATCTATCGACTTATACGACGAGGATAAGCGTACAAAAATTGAGTCTCTCCAATGGGAAATTGCCCAAAATATATTAATTTCTGGTGGTGTCGCAATTATTGAATGGGGGACATGGGGAAAATCAGAGCGCGATACTCTCCGCTTAAAAGCCAGAGAACTGAACGCTTCTGTAGAACTGCATTATTTATCTGCCTCTGCAGATGAGCTTTATGAAAGGATTAGTCGAAGAGGAATGGAAAACCCACCCATTAAAAAATCAGATGTTGATAAATGGTTTAGTGTTTTTCAGATACCAGATGCAGAAGAAATGAAGTTATATGACCGGCCAGAATCATTTAAGTAATGGGTACACGATCTCTTTGGGCCCCTGTTTTAATCATTCCTTCTGCCGTTAGTCCTTCATCTGGATCCCTCATGTTATAAAAATCCATTTCTAACTAGGACAGGTTGCATAACAGAACTTAATTCATCTCTACTTATAAACGGCTCGTTATTGATGGTAATGGCCCAGTCCAACTGGACCTCTGACGCCTTGGTGTTAATATCATCAAAGAGGTCATCAGAAATTTGAACCTGTAATGATTGATCGCGACCCAGCGCCCGCTTCTTGCATTCATCAAGACTACAAGTGACTTTTATAAAAACAACATCGGCCATAGATTTTAGATTTGCCACATATTCATCCCAATCATCCGCAACACCTGTGGCTTCCATGCAAACATGTTTGTCTTTCAGATGTGACTGGATCAGGTCTAGGGTCAATTGGCGTCCCTCACGGATATAATCCTGTGACAAGAAATCAGCTCGGCGCGCTTTTAACTCCTGCCATACGGCTTCAATCCTCACGTACCTGATTTGAAATAACGCCTCAAGTTCACGGCCAATATGGCTCTTTCCGCTTCCTTTGGGGCCGACTAAAACAAGTAATTTATTTGGCATTTTTATTTACTCCTAAGACCATAATAGGTAAATTTCTACCGTTTATCAAATCATCTAAGCCCATTTATGCGTCTAAATTATTGACAAACACGCAAAATGCTCCTGATTTGGCTGTAATCCTGGATCGCCAACGGCCAAATGGCATCTTTTGACGCCGCTTCAATTTCATCCGCCAACTTGCGCTGGAACTCCCAATCATATTTCTTGACCGGCGGACATACACAGGCCGGATCAGAATTTGCCGTCGCGCAGGCGGCGAGCAAGCTCACCGCGATTGCGAGGAGCATCAAGCGTGGCATGCAATTGAGCATCTTTAATCTCCAATGATTTTTTGAGTTGATCAACACGTTCGGCATTGCGGCCAGCTTGGCGCGCACCCAGCAGAACGGCACTGACCGACAATGCCGCCA
>CAZQLB010000066.1:0-8504 GCA_964593915.1 uncultured Pseudobdellovibrionaceae bacterium | reverse complement strand
CGATTATACAGATGTAAAAAAAGGAATGAATTTTATTTATTTAAGGGATGGGATAAAAATTATTGATCTTCTAAAAAAAGAATAACCATAATACCGGCGGAAAGAGAAATCAGAGCCGGCGCGATAATGGTCATAAGTGGAGGGAGCTGGCCAGACAGGCCCAAAGCCTGAATAAACTGCGACATAAAAAAAACAATAAACCCGGCTGTAATGCCAATGACCGCACGTGTTGTGATTTGTCCTTGTCTTGGGGGACGAAAGGCAATTGCGCCCGCAATAAAAACCAAGGACGCCAAAAAGAAAGGTAAAACCAATAATTTTCCCATATCCATCTGAAACCGCAGGGTCGGCAATCCTGATTTTTGAAGAACCGTCATAAACCCTGGCATAGACCAAATAGGCACAGTATCAGGCTGTGCAAACCGATCTTGAAGATCTTGAACACTCAGCGTGGTGGGCAAAAGGCGCGTTTTATGCGTGCTAATCTCTGTCTTTTCACCAAGCTCCGCTACATTTTGCAAAATCCAGGCCCCTTTATCCAAAACAGCCTGTTCGGCTTCCTGACGCAGCATTAAATGGTGATCAGGACTAAAATGAAAAACCGTAATCTTCTTAAGAATCCAATCAGGAACGTCAATCTGCTGCGCATGCATCAAAAGGTATCCTGCATTTCCCCCAGGCTGCGTTTGCCGAAGCCAAATACCATGAGAAAGAACCGTAACCAATGTTTGTTCATTTTTCAGATATTTTTCTTGTAAAAAGCTATATTGCCGAGCGGCCACTGCGGCAATGGGCTGGATCAAAAATGTTAAAAGCAGTCCCATGGAAAAAGCCAATATAACATAAGGAACCATCATGTGCCACAAGGACGCGCCCGCCGCACGCAAGGCGATTAATTCCTGGTGCCGATCCAGGATAAACAAGGAAAACAATGCCGCATAAAGCGTAATAAATGGAGCGGTCACCAATAAATTTTCTGGAATTTTTAAAAGAGTCAAATACCCAATCATCGGAGAGGCTGAATCGCTGTACTTTGCAAATTGCCGAAGCAGTTCGATCCCATCAAACAAGGCCATCAAAGAAAGAAGGGCAACAATCAAACCGATCAAAGAAACCAGATAGTGCCGCCCAAGATAAAAATAAATAACGACGGGCCATTTTTTTCTCATACAGGATCTCCTCGATCAGAAGGCGCCGGCAGCATGCCCGTTGTATGAAGATGGGCTTTAGAAAACCTCCACATAATCCATAACCCACCCCCAAAAGGAACAAGAGTAATGCCATACATTAAAAGAATACCGATCAAATGTTCCTTTGCATACGAAAATGATGCAATATAAGCAGCAAGCAAGATCACCATACTCCCACCACTAATCATCAATTCATACGGGCGCCCAAATCGACTATAGGGACTAAGGATCACAATCAACGCCGAAATCAAAAAGAAACATGGAACCAAAAAAGGAGCCATAAGACGGCGGTG
The DNA here is from genome assembly GCA_964593915.1 of uncultured Pseudobdellovibrionaceae bacterium. GTDB lineage: Bacteria > Pseudomonadota > Alphaproteobacteria > Micavibrionales > Micavibrionaceae > CAZLPZ01. Next base: position 7,021 of record CAZQLB010000066.1, on the reverse strand, counting down.
AAGTTCCGCCCGAAATTCTTTATATTTCTCAAGAGCCTCTTTATCGGACGCGGCCGGATAGAGCAAAGAGACAAAGCTGCGTTCTTCGGGTTCGGCCCATCGTTTTTCAAGAGGTCCATTTCCCGGCAAATCAATAACATACTGATCAAATTGAAGTCGTTCAGTTGTGTTGTTTTCAGGATTGAAAACTTGACGTTCCCCCTTCTGGACCACAACTTTTTGTTCATGATCATTCATAACCAACTGACCAGATTGCGCCAAAATCGTAACAGGATATTTATTCTGAGGTCGCGCGTCATAAATCATCAATCCTTTTAAATATCCCATACCATCCCGCTCAGCGACATAGACAGTGATATCATTACCAATGGAATTAAAAATCCCATCTCGGAACAGAACATGGGCATACTGGCTTTTGATCAGCTGGCGCATTTGATGCATAGTCGACAGGGTTTTAGGGGCGATGACCCCCATCATAATAAAAAGAACAAACCCCAATAGCATAGAAAGAATCAGGCCCGGTTTAATCAACCGAGCAGGGGTTGCTCCTGCTGCCTGAAGGGCGAGGATCTCGCCATCTTTGCGCATACGGGTCAAAACAAAAAGTGTCGCCGCCGCACAGGAAACAGGCAAAATCACCTCAAAAAAACGGGGCAAGGCCAGCAAGGATAACGTGATAAAAGCCAAGCCGGACGCCCCCGATTCAATAATGAGTTCCAAAAACCGCAAAGATTGCGTCATAAGAACAACACCCGTTAGGGTCATGACAACAATAAGCGTGGCAATGGCCACATGCGTGGCGATATACCGATCCAAAACAGAAAACATAAAAGATCCAACACTCAAAACATAAGCGAATAATTTTCGCATTTTCTTGTTTTACATGGAGAATGACTATGTGTCTAGGCTCCATCCCCCAGGCTTATATCCTCATTCATTCTGTCTATTCTGTCTATTTTTTAAGGACAGAGCCTAAAACCGGCGCTTGGATGGCCCTGCCTGAATGGTATCAAAAATCAGATCCAGTTGATCAAGGTTCCTATAATCCACACGGACATATCCGGTCACAACGTCTTTTGTTTTGCTTTGAACCACAACAGATACCTTCAGCCCCAAGCTGTCTGTCAGCCGATCTTCAATTTCTTTGACATGCATTTCTTGAGCAGGGGCTGTTTTTTTACTTTTCTTGGACTTTGTTTTTTTACCCCCTGCCCCGGCCCGCAGGTCTTCGGCCAATTTTTCAGTGGCACGTACCGAAAGCCCCCGCGATATGACATCCTGTGCAACATCCGCGGCATCCGGTACACCGATCAAGGCCCGTGCATGACCGGCCGATAAATCCCCGGCGATGACAAAAGCCTGAACGTTATCTGGTAACTGCAAAAGCCGGATCATATTCGCGACGTGCGCGCGGGATTTACCAATGACTTCCCCCAATCGTTCGGGGGTGAAATGAAATTCCTGCATCAATCGCTGATATCCGCGCGCTTCATCCAGGGGGTTTAAATCCTCGCGCTGCAGGTTTTCAATAAGGCCCAGTTCCAAAGCCTCGCGGTCCGACATATGATCATTGATAATCACGGGGACATCATGAAGCATCGCGCGCTGCGCGGCGCGCCAGCGGCGTTCACCTGCAATAATTTCATACATTCCTGCATGATCAGGTAAGGGCCGAACCAAAAGCGGCTGGATAATTCCATGCTGGGCAATCGATCGCGCCAATGCATCCAAGCTCTCATCATGAAAGGCATGGCGCGGCTGGTACGTACCAGGACGCAAGGCCGTGATGGGCAATAACGTACGCGAAGCAGAAAGACCAGACCGCACATCGGATGATGCCTTTCCTGCCGAATCCGTACCAGGTTCCAAAGAAGATAAGACCGTGTCCTCTACAGGATCGGGCGATACTGTTCCCTTGGAAGGAGCGCTATCAAAAAGCGCATCCAGCCCGCGCCCCAGCCCGCGCCGCCGCGCCGATTGAAGATGTGAAAGAGGTGTGTTTGAATCTGTCATTGTTTTATCCATTTTTGTTGAAGTAGGGACAGCAGACCAGATCGTTGCTCGTCTGTAAGTACGAAAGAGGAAGAAAGAACGGGCGGCATAGGCCACGCTTCATCAGAATACTTTTCGGCTAAAAACGATACGGGATCACTATACCGGGGAAAAGCATGATAATGAGGATGGGGATCAACCATCATAAGCGCCATATAATTAAACTTTTTTGCCGAAAAAAGAACCGATAATGTTTGTTCAAAATCGGCGGCGATCCGAATAAATTCAGCTCCCGCCAAAGGATCGAGACCTCCTATAGAGGTAACATCACTTTTTGCAGCAATAATAACAGACCCCAGTGTCACCTGTTTTTGACGCATCAAGACAACCCAATATTCATATTCAGCAATCAAAGTGCCTGGATAACCAAACGTTTCAATCGTTTTATTCTGAGCATATAAAGATGTCATTATAAGAATCTCTCAAGCTGCGTCTGTACGTGATGATGTTTGCATCGCCCGCAAGGCCCGTTCCCGCGCAATCAGCTCCCGCGCAAGCTGGATGTACGCCTGCGCACCCGGGGATTTCATATCGTATACAATAGCTGGCAGCCCATGCGATGGCGCCTCGGACAAACGTACACTGCGCGGGATCGTGGTTGCGTACACCAGTGATTTGAAATGATCGCGCACATCGGCTTCGACCTGCTGGGACAGCTTGGACCGCGCATCCATCATGGTCAACACAATGCCCTGTACGTATAAATCGGGGTTGTACGTGGCCCGTACGCGTTCAATCGTATTCATCAGGTGTGAAAGCCCTTCAAGGGCAAAGAACTCAGCCTGAAGGGGTACAATCACCGCATGTACCGCCACAAAAACATTCAATGTCAATAAACTGAGCGCGGGCGGACAATCACATATTATATAGTCATAATGTAAAGCACCTTTAAACCCATCCTGAAGTCGATATTCCCGGCGATCCACACCAGCCAGTTCCAGATCGGCAGACGCCAAATCCATCGTGGATGGTAATATATCAAGCCCAGGGATCAAAGTTGTCCGCGCGGCCTGTACAACGGTTGTTTCACCAAACAATAAATCATAGGAAGAAAATTCAATATCCTGACGATCAACCCCAAGGCCCGTTGACGCATTACCCTGTGCATCCAAATCCACCAGCAAAACCCGCATCCCCACAGCGGCCAACGCCGTTGCCAAATTAACAGCAGTCGTTGTTTTACCAACACCGCCTTTTTGGTTGGCAATCGCCAAAATCCGGGGACCAGAAGGAAAGGGGGGAGAAGAAGGCGCAGACATCTGCATATATCCTGACGCAAAAAGTCGATCAACAAAAACTATCCTTCTATAACGCGGATATCCATGTGTCGTCAAGAAAAAGGCAACAAACTGTTTTACTTATCCCCGTGAAAACAAGTCCTGAATACTCAAAACACGGGCTTTTGGGTTTGTTGCACTTGGCCGATCCTGAATCGCAAAATCGTATGTTTCACGTGAAACAGCGACTTCCTCTGCCCAGGTTTCACCTTTTAAAAACACAAGCCGGCAAGACGGATTCATCTGCACAAACGGCAGTGCATAAGATAAAAGGAGGGGCAGGGGGGCCAGCGCTCGTGCCGTAATCATATCAGCATAAAAAGGAGGAACGGCCTCAATACGCTGCGTATGGATCGTGACAGGAATCTGTGTTTCACGTGAAACAGTTCGCATAAATTCGCACTTTTTCTCATCCGATTCAACCAAATGAACATGAACATCTGGCCGTGCAAGGGCCAGTGCCAGCCCCGGAAATCCGGCTCCCGACCCAAAATCGACAACCGTTTTGACGCCATCACCTAATGCGGAAAGAAGCTGCAAAGAATCAATAAAATGCCGATCCCACGCGGCTTCCATCGTTGCCGGTGCAACCAAATTGATACGTTTTTGCCATTTGATTAAAAGGGCGTGATACAGATCCAGCCGATCACGAACATTAGAAGACAGAGCAGGGGCGTATATGGTCATAACCACTTGATATCCTTTATCCTATTTATATCACGCGGCTGTCCCATCCGCATCCAAAAGAGCCGTGTCAGAAATTTTACCGCGCCGCACATATCGAAGCAATGCGATAACAGCAGCCGGCGTTACCCCTGGAATACGGGCCGCCGCACCGATGGTTTCAGGTTTAACCCGTTCCAGTTTCGCCACAATCTCATTTGATAAGGATCCCACCGCGCGAAAATCCAAATCTGACGGAAGCCGTAAATTTTCATCGCGATGAAAGGCCCGAATATCCTGATCCTGACGGTCCATATATCCTTGATATCCTGCATCAATATGGATTTGGTCCAAAATATGCGTATCAAAACGTGGCATATCCGGAAATGCGGCATAAATCTGATCCATCGTCACATCCGGATAAGACAGCAAATCATACGCCGACCGGCGCATACCATCCAATTTTATCTTGATACCATAGGCCGCAAGCTCATTCGGGGTCGCCTGCACCGTCATCAGCGCACCGCGCGCGGCATCCAAATCAGCTTTTTTTCGCGCCCAAAAATCCGCGCGCGCCCCCATGACGCACCCCGCCAAAATCCCCAAGTCTGTAAGGCGCTGATCCGCATTATCCGCCCGCATCCGCAATCGATATTCCGCCCGCGATGTAAACATACGGTATGGTTCGGATGTCCCGCGCATGGTTAAATCATCAATCATGACACCGATATACGCCTGGGTCCGATCCAGCGTAAAAGGCCGCAGTGTTTCACGTGAAACAGACCCCGCCAAAAGGGCCGCATTCACCCCCGCCATCAATCCTTGAGCGGCGGCCTCTTCATACCCTGTTGTGCCATTGATTTGCCCCGCCAAAAACAAACCAGAAAGTCGTTTTGATTCAAGTGTTTGACGCAAATCACGCGGATCTGCATAATCATATTCGATCGCGTACCCATATTGAAAAACATGAACATTGGACAAGCCCGGTATCGACCGAATAAGCCGATCCTGCACATCAACCGGCAAGGATGTTGAAATCCCGTTCGGATAAACGGTGGGATCCGATAATCCCTCGGGCTCTAGGAAAATTTGGTGCCGTTCTTTGTCCGCAAACCGCACCACCTTATCCTCAATCGACGGACAATACCGCGGCCCAACCGATTGAATCTGCCCGGAATACATAGGTGCCTGATGTAAATTAGCCCGAATAATCTCGTGCGTCTGCGCCGTTGTATAGGTCATGTGACACGAAATTTGTGGAACCGTAATCGTTTGATTCATAAAAGAAAAAGGGATAGGGGGAGTATCCCCAGGCTGTTCTTCACACACCGTATAATCAATCGTGCGCCCATCAAGACGCGCCGGCGTCCCGGTTTTCAGGCGCCCCAAAGGAAGACCAAGCCGCGTCAACGTTTCAGCCAGCTTTACGGTCGGAGCCTCGCCCACACGGCCACCGGGCGACACCTGCGTCCCCTGATGGATCATGCCGCGCAAAAATGTTCCAGTCGTCAGCACAACCGCGCGGCACGATAAAAAACGCCCGCCAGCAATAAAAACCCCTTTAATAACAGGAGGTTGATCGTTATCCGCAGGGGTTATTTGAATATCTTCGGCCTCCCCTTCAATCAAGGTCAGGTTTGGATAATCCCGCAGCATATCCTGCATCGCCTGGCGGTATAGCGCCCGGTCCGCCTGTGCCCGCGGCCCCTGAACCGCCGCCCCACGTGATTTATTCAGCATCCGAAACTGGATCCCCGAACGGTCAATCACACGGCCCATCACACCGTCCAGCGCATCAATCTCGCGCACCAGATGGCCTTTCCCCAATCCGCCGATTGCAGGATTACAGGACATAACACCTATCGTATTGATTTTATGTGTTAAAAGGGCGGTTTTAGCACCCGTACGCGCAGCTGCCGCCGCCGCTTCACAGCCCGCGTGCCCGCCACCAATCACAACAACATCATACGTGTCCCCGGCCATCACATACCTTTTTAAAGGGGGTTAAAGTACGCCTTTATACCCCCAAACCCCCAAAAAAATCCAGTTTTTTATGAAAGAAATCGACTTGCCAGCCGCGCCCATTGCCCCCTATGATCACACATGACCTATGTGCTGGGATTAACAGGATCAATCGGAATGGGAAAAAGCACCTGCGCCAAACTGCTGCGGGCCCAAAACATTCCTGTTTTTAATGCAGATCATTATGTCCACCGTATTTTGGGGAAAAATGGCCGCGCCGTGCAAGATGTGGCCAAAATCTTCCCCAAAAGCTATCAAAAAACGGACAACCAGATTAATCGCCGCATTTTGGGGAAAATTGTTTTCGAAAAAGAAAGCCAGCGCAAAAAACTGGAACAGATTTTACATCCCCTGGTCCGCGCCGCCGAAGAACGGTTCATCACCCGCCATCAACGGGCAGGAACTCCGATCATTGTACTGGACATCCCGCTTTTATATGAAACCGGGGCAGATGCACTGTGCACCGGTGTCATTGTTGTGACCGCCACCGCAAAGGTCCAAGAAACGCGGGTTTTGGGCCGCAAAGGAATGACCCATGCACGATTAAATACCATTCGCGCCGCCCAAATGCCTGACCATCACAAAAGAAAACGCGCTGATTTTGTGCTGGAAACAAATGAGTCTATTGATCGGACGGCCCGCGATTTACAAAAAATTCTAAACCAGGTAAAAAAGACCCATGCGCGAAATCGTTCTTGATACTGAAACAACAGGTTTCGACCCGAATGAAGGCCACCGATTGATTGAAATCGGATGCGTTGAACTGCACGACTATGTACCCACCGGCCGCGTGTTTCATAAATATATCAACCCAGAACGAGATGTCCCGGCCGAAGCTGGTGCTGTACACGGATTAACCGCCGCTTTTTTTTCGGGTAAGCCCATTTTTTTCGGAGTTGTGGTGGAACGCGTTTTTCGCATAATTCGGATTGTAGATTTTGGGTTGGTAGTCATAGCCTTTGTTGGTGTTCGCTTGTTTTTGTTCAGGCACGTTTTCCTTCAATTCA
>CAZQLB010000065.1:0-8798 GCA_964593915.1 uncultured Pseudobdellovibrionaceae bacterium | reverse complement strand
AGCATGGATAGGATGAAAAGAACAATCAGTATTCTTAAAACCCACGTACTGATTTTGGACCAGACGGATTTATGCATCTATAGCCCCCCGTCCTCTGATATGTCCATCCATTTTAGATTTGCGCCTATATATTCAGAAAAAATCTCCATGTCATCTGGAATATCAGCTTTAATGGTTATTTCTTCTTTTGTATGTGGATGCACAAATGTAATGGCATAAGCATGAAGCATCACGCGCCGATGTATTTTTAATTTTTTAAAAACATCCGATATCCCCCCATATTTTGCATCCCCTAAAAGAGGCATTCCTATATATCCCGCATGCGCGCGTATTTGATGCGTCCGTCCTGTTTTTGGATAAAAAACGACGAAGGCGTATTGACCATCATCTGATTTATAAATTGTTTTATAGGATGTATCAGCTGTTTGACCATCCGGTGCTACGATCATTTTTTCAAGATCGGTACCTGATGTCGCTTTTTTCAACTTCGCTGTAATACGCCCATGATCTTTTTTGGGGGCTGGAGACACAGCCGCAATATATACCTTTTTAATATCCCGTTCCCTAAACTGATCGGTTAAATCACGCGCAGATGATGCCTTACGTGCCAAGATCAGAACACCTGACGTTTCCTTGTCAATACGGTGAACCAAACGGGGCTTTACCCCATGCACAGCAAGTTCATCGGTGAGCATTTCAAGATGAATTTTAAGGCCTGATCCACCCTGAACCGGTAATCCTGGTGGTTTCGACAACGCTATAATATGATCATCCATATATAAAACCATTTTTTGAATATCAAAATGGGAACGAATCTTTTCTTCTTTTTCATCGGGGGTTTGACTTTGAATCTGGTCAAATGTAGCCGGCAGATGTATTTCCGTCCCCGCATCAAGTCGCATATCGCCAGATGCTCGTTTTCCATTCACGCGAATAGCGCCTTTGCGCAAAAGCTTCTGTGTTAAGACATATGACACATCCGGGCACATGCGCCGCAAATATCGATCAAGCCGCTGTCCCGCATCATCATCTGATACAACTATTTTCTGATACATATTATCCACTGTTCTTTCTGCTATCCCTTAAACGGGCCCAATAATCTAATCTTTTTCGAATTTCCCGTTCAAATCCACGTTCCGGCGGATTATAGTAAACAGACCTATTCATCACATCAGGAAAATAATTTTGCCCCGAAAATGCGTCCGGTGCATCATGATCATAACTATATCCATGACCATATCCCATTTCTTTCATCATTTTTGTGGGCGCATTTAAAATATGCATGGGTGGCATTAAAGATCCATTTTGCTCTGCCGCCTGCACGGCTGCTTTATACGCGACATAATTCGCGTTTGATTTCGGCGCACATGCGAGATAGATCAATGCTTGTGAAAGAGCAAGCTCACCTTCTGGCGACCCCATGCGTTCATATGCCTCCCATGCCGCAATGCATATCGGTAATGCCTGGGGATCTGCAAGGCCAATATCTTCGGTTGCCATACGGGTAAAACGCCGCGCCATAAAACGAGGGTCTTCACCGCCAGCCAGCATACGCGCAAACCAATAAAGGGCCGCATCCACATCCGATCCGCGAACAGATTTATGCAGAGCGCTGATCAAGTTATAATGGCCTTCTTCTGCCTTGTCATAGAGGGGACGACGGCGAGATACAACAGTCATCATACGCTGTTCATCCATGGGTTTTCCGTCATCCATGATTTGCTCAGCCATCCCTAAAAGATAGCGTCCATCCCCATCCGCAATCGCCTTCAACGTCGATCGCGCTGTATCATCGAGCGGCAGGGGGCGTCCGTAATACGCCTCTGCCCGTTGCAAGAGCTGTTCGAGTGATTCTTCAGACAGCCGTTTCAAAACAACGACCTGAAGCCGGGATAAAAGCGCGGCATTCATTTCAAATGACGGGTTTTCCGTTGTCGCGCCGATCAGGGTAATGGTCCCATCCTCTACAACCGGCAGGAAGGCATCTTGCTGTGCCTTATTAAATCTGTGTATCTCATCGACAAATAAAAGGGTTGATCCGCTTTTTTGCCGACGTATCTTTGCGCTATCGAATACACGCCGCAGGTCAGCAACCCCCGTAAAAATCGCCGATATCTGTTCAAAATGTAGTCCGCTATCTTGCGCGAGTAATCGCGCCAATGTTGTTTTACCCACCCCTGGAGGTCCCCATAAAAGCAGAGAGGAGACACGAGACCCTTTCTGCATACGTGTCAATATAGCGTCCGGACCCAACAAATGATCCTGTCCCACCACATCGGATAATTGTTTGGGGCGGAGCTGTTCTGGTAATGGAAGATCTCTTGCAGCGATAATGTCTTCTGATCCATCAGAAGACACGAAAAGATCAGATGATGAAGATGGGGCATGGGGCATATGTTTACTTTATCCCCTCTGGTGCCACAGCGCAATCATAAGAAAACGAGTGTTGATAACAAAAGAAAAACCCCGGAAGACCCGGGGTTTTAAAAACAGAGTAAAAGCTTATGCTGCTTCTTGTTCATCCGCGGTATAAACCGGGCCGCTGTCTTGACCCTTTGCGGTCACATCACGGTCAACCAGTTCAATAATCGCGATTGGCGCAGCATCCCCATAACGGAAACCGGCTTTCAGAATACGGCAATAACCGCCCGAACGGGATGCATAACGAGGAGCCAAAACGTCAAACATTTTACGAACCTGTGTTTCATCGCGCATACGGGAAATCGCCAAACGACGGTTGGCAAGGCCACCTTTTTTCGCAAGTGTAATCAGTTTTTCCAAGAAGGGGCGCAGTTCGCGTGCCTTTGGCAAGGTCGTGACGATTTGTTCGTGTTTTACAAGCGCAGCGGCCATATTGGCCAGCATTGCGGCGCGGTGGGTCGATGTTTTACCCAATTTGCGTTGTTTAATTCCGTGTCTCATTTGACGCTCCTTTTGTCTAACTGCGGCATGAACAGGTCAAGCCATGGATCACCCAGTTATCACCACATATCCATGCGTTAAGAACTGGTTTTGGGCACCTTGCCCAAAGAGATGTAGGTTTATAAGGAATTTTAGACCATAAATCAAGGAAAAAGGATATGTTCTTGCCCCAAAACCAAATAAAAAACCCCGGGTTTTCCGGGGTTTTTGAATAATTAGAACGGCTCATCAACCTTGCGGGCCAATTCCTCGATGTTTTCGGGCGGCCAACCTTCAATTTGCATACCCAAATGCAGGCCCATAACGGTCAGCACTTCTTTGATTTCATTCAAAGATTTGCGACCAAAGTTGGGGGTACGCAGCATATCCGCTTCTGTTTTTTGAACCAAATCGCCAATATAGATGATGTTGTCGTTTTTCAGGCAATTTGCAGAACGAACCGACAGTTCCAGTTCCTCAACCTTGCGCAGAAGGTTTTTGTTAAACGGCAGGTCTGCAACGCCTTCGCTGCGTGTTTCTTCGGTTGGTTCATCAAAATTGATAAAGACTTGGAGCTGATCCTGCATGATGCGTGCGGCATAAGCGACCGCATCTTCGGGCGTGATCACACCGTTTGTTTCAATGTGCAGAGTCAGTTTATCATAATCCGTGATCTGTCCAACACGTGTTGGTTCAACCTCGTACGATACTTTACGTACCGGGGAGAAGATCGAATCGATGGGGATTAAGCCAACTGGCGCATCTTCGGGGCGGTTTTGTGCAGCTGCACGGTACCCTTTTCCTGTATTGACTGTCATTTCAATATCAATAACAGCGCCTTTATCCAGGGTACAAATAACCAAATCAGGATTCATGATCTCGATATCCGCACCGGCTTCAATCATGCCTGAGGTCACTTCACAAGGACCTTCTGCATGAAGACGCATTTTCTTTGGACCTTCTGCATGCATACGAACAGCGATCCCTTTGATATTCAAAACGATATCCGTGACATCTTCGCGAACACCAGGAATGGTCGAGAACTCATGAAGCACACCGTTGATTTTAATCCCGGTAACTGCAGCCCCCTGCAGCGAAGATAGCAAAATACGGCGCAGTGCGTTACCCAAAGTCAAGCCAAACCCACGTTCCAGGGGTTCAGCAACAACCTTCCCTGACGTGCGGCTAGAGCCTGCGCGTTCGATAGCGATTTTTTCCGGTTTAATCAGCTCGAGCCAGTTTTTTTGTATCAAGGTCGTACCCCTTTTCAGCAGTTGACAGTCATCCCATGTTCAGAAACAGATGGGCAGAACGCCCATCCATTTTACGATTAGATACGGCGACGTTTACGCGGTTTGCATCCATTGTGTGGAATTGGCGTAATGTCTTTAATGCTTTTGATTGTGAAACCAACAGCAGAAAGTGCGCGCAAAGCCGATTCACGGCCAGATCCCGGACCTTTTACAACAACGTCCAGTTCACGCACGCCGTGTTCTAATGCCTTGCGGCCAGCTTCTTCAGCCGTAACCTGGGCAGCATAAGGTGTGGATTTACGTGATCCTTTAAACGCCATTGCACCAGCGGAGCAAGATGCCAAAGCATTGCCCATTTTATCGGTGATGGTGATAATCGTGTTATTAAATGTCGAATAAACATGCGCCACGCCTTCGGGCACATTTTTACGTTCTTTTTTACGTCCTTTGACACCTGCTTTTGCGCGGGATGTCGACTTGGATGCTTTTGCTTTTGTATCTTCAGCCATAATGAAACCCCTCTATGCCTTATTTCTTAGGTGCCTGTTTTTTACCGGCGACTGCTTTTGCAGGACCTTTACGGGTCCGTGCATTGGTGCGGGTACGCTGACCATTCACGGGCAGACCACGGCGATGACGGAGGCCGCGATAGCACGCCATATCCATAAGCCGTTTAATATTCAATGAGATTTCCCGGCGAAGATCCCCTTCGATCACGTAACCTGCACTTTCGATCTCTTTACGAATAGCGTTCAACTGATCTTCTGTTAAATCTTTCATCCGTGTGGGTTTCGAAATCCCCAATTTTTCACAGATTTGGGTCGCCCGGGCGGGACCAATACCAAATAAATACCGCAATGAAATTTCAACCCGTTTTTGATCGGGGACATTGACGCCAGCAATACGAGCCACGTTGAAGCCTTTCTTTATGTTGTTCGAATTAAAGAATGATAATTCTTATCCAGCGATAAAACCAAACAAAAACAAACGGTTATTCAAAATAGAAATACCATAATTTTTGCAAGGTATATCAAAGGATTGGCGGCATTATATTAATTTTTACGCGTCCGTCAATCATAAAAGTAAAAAAAGTGTGGATAAAATAAACTGAATCAGGCGAACGTCTCAACAATCGCACAAACCTGCTGGGCAACATCCTCGATCGGCTGCATCCCATCCACCGCAAACAAACGGTTTGTTGATTGATAATACGGGATAATTTGCACTGTTTGCGCATGATAGGCCGCAAGACGTTTGATTAAAACATCCGGATTATCATCTGATCGGGTTATATGAGATTCAGCCTCACGCTTACGAATACGGCCCAAAAGAATTCCATCATCCACCGTCAACTGAATAACCGCATCCAATTGATGCCCCGCATCCATAAGCATATGGTCCAGCGCCTCTGCCTGCGGGACGGTACGCGGAAAACCATCAAAAATGATCCCACTTGAGTATTCAGGGCGAGACATGCGGTCTTTGATCATGCCAATCATAACCTCATCCGGAAGAAGCCCGCCCGCATCCATAATGGACTTTGCCTTAATCCCCAATTCAGTTCCAGAAGCAACCTCAGCCCGAAGCATATCCCCCGTGGACAGCTGGAACAGGCCAAACTTTTCCTGCAGTATTCTGGATTGAGTACCCTTACCAGCCCCTGGAGGCCCCAAAAGGACAATATTGATCATCTAGACCTTTACCCCACGTAAACGTGCGCGTTTGATCAACCCTTCGTATTGATGCGCGATCAAATGCGAATGAATTTGTGCAACGGTATCCATTGTAACAGAAACGACGATCAAAAGCGATGTCCCTCCGAAATAAAATGGAACGCCGTATTCTGCAATCAGAAATTCAGGCAGCAAACAGATAATAACCAGATAAACCGACCCAATCATGGTCAAACGCGTCAGGATAAAATCAAAATAATCTGCTGTTGACTTGCCAGGACGAATACCCGGTATAAATCCGCCATTTTTCCGCAACATTTCAGCGTTTTCTTCCGGATTAAACACAATCGCTGTATAAAAGAAAGCAAAGAAAATAATCAAAGCCCCATACGCCAGCATGTATATCGGCTGCCCATGCTGTAGGTAACGGGAAATGGTTGAAATGAAATCACCCCCATCGGCCCCTGCGAACCCCATAATGGAAAGTGGAAGCAACAAAAGGGACGATGCAAAAATCGGAGGAATCACACCGCTCATGTTCAGTTTAAACGGGATATGGTTCATCGATGCCTGGGACATCATATTCCCAACCTGACGTTTTGGATACTGAACCGTTACACGGCGCTGCGCCCGTTCCATATAAATAATGAACAGCAAAACAGCAATCACCAGAATGATGATCATCAGCATCACAGGAACGGAGAATTGCCCCTGGCGGCCCAGTTCAAAGAAACTGGCCAATGCCCGCGGCAGCCCGGCAACAATCCCCGCAAAAATCAACAACGATGTTCCATTTCCAATACCCCGGCTGGTAATTTGTTCCCCAAGCCATACAAGAAACATCGTTCCGCCAACGATGGTTACAACCGTTGAAAGACGAAAAAATAACCCTGGATCAATAACCGCAGACCCCGATTGACCTTGCATGTTTTCCAATCCCACGGCCAACCCATATCCCTGAACTGTCGCCAAAACAACCGTTAAATAGCGGGTATATTGGTTAAGGCGCATACGCCCTGCCTCCCCCTCTTTTTTCATTTCTTTCCAAGGGGCATAAATTGTCGACCCGAGCTGAATGATAATTGATGCCGAGATATAGGGCATAATCGATAATGCAAAAATCGACATACGCGATAAAGAACCGCCCGAGAACATGTTGAACATGTCCAAAACACCGCCCACTTTGGCTGTAAAAATCTCATTCCAGATCTGAGGGTCAATACCGGGGATAGGCACAAATGTCCCCAAACGGAAAATCACCAAAGCGCCAAGCGCGAAGAGAATGCGCTGTTTCAGTTCGGTCGCCTTGGAAAAAGAACCCCAAGATGTATTTTTCGAGAGTTGTTCAATAGCGGATGTCATAAAAATAGTTACCTTTATACGGATTTAGCGTAACAGCATATCTAACGAATATTCCTCCCCTTGTCTAGGGTCTGACCTTAAAGTCAGCTCTAAATAAGGGGGATGATAAAACGTTTTATTATTTAACTTAATACATCATTTCCAAGGCTGTGGTGGCAAAGAGGACGCTGTACCGGCAGATCCCTGTGCACCCGTTCCTGCCCCAGCGATACCCCCGGCTTTCACAACGCTTGTGGCTGCCGCAATTAAACTGGAAATATCGCCCAGATTTGCGGGAACAATTAACGTATTACCAGCCTTTGCAAGCTGACCAAATGCATCGACGAATCGTTCTGCAACCTTTAAATTTACAGATTCAATCCCCCCTGGCGTTTGTATCGACTGCGCCACCTTGGTAAGAGCATCAGCCGTGGCATCCGCAACCAGACGAATCGACGTTGCCTCCCCTTCGGCCTTGTTAATAGCCGCTTGTTTATCCCCTTCGGATTGCGCAATCGCCGCTTGACGTTCCCCTTCGGCCAGGTTGATTTGTTCCTGACGGCGCCCCTCGGATGACGCAATCAAAGCACGCTTTTCACGCTCGGCCGTAATTTGCGCCTGCATCGCTCGTAAAATTTCTTGCGGCGGCGTTAAATCCTTTATTTCATACCGAAGGACCTTCACCCCCCAATTTGTGGCGGCTTCGTCAATTGCATTGACAATCGTCGTGTTAATTAAATCACGCTCTTCAAATGTGCGGTCCAATTCCAATTTACCGATCACACTACGCAGCGTTGTTTGCGCAAGCTGCGTTACTGCAACAATATAGTCCTCTGACCCATAAGAGGCCCGAACAGGATCCGTCACCTGAAAGAAAATAACGCCGTCCACTTTTAATTGAGAATTGTCACGCGTCACGCATACCTGTGCCGGCACATCCAACGGAATCTCTTTGAGCGAGTGGCGATAGGCTACACGGTCTACAAAAGGAATGATAATATTAAACCCGGGAACCAATGTTGCATGATATTTACCCAGTCGTTCAACAATATAAGCATGTTGCTGGGGGACAACCCTGATCCCATTTGCAATAAAGACCAGAACCACAACAACGGCAATAAACAAGAACATTTCCATTTTTACGACTCCTTTGATACGTTTATGTCAGATGGCAGGAGAATTAAAATACTCCCCTCCACCCTTTGGATTATGTATGTCTTTTGAACTTCTGGATGATACCTCTCTTTTATACGCACCTCCCAGACAGTCCCCCGATAATTTGCAAAAGCACGCCCATCTGGATCCACACGTGTCACGATCACACGCTGGCCAATGTCTGGATTCACATCTGGATTCTCCGCCGCCGCAAAACGCGTTGTGGTCGGCCTAAACTTCCATAGCAAAAAGAATCCACATAAACATATGGCGCCGCATGCCGCCAACTGGACCGACCCGGATAACCCCGCATAAGCCAGCATAGCCGCCATCAGCGCGCCGCACGCAGCAACAAGTAAATAAAATGTCCCCGACATCATTTCAGTGATCAGCAGTAAGGCCGCCAGAACAGACCATAAAATCCAAGTTGATATATCCATTTTTAATACCTTATTGACGTACTATGCTGACAATA
>CAZQLB010000064.1:0-8955 GCA_964593915.1 uncultured Pseudobdellovibrionaceae bacterium | reverse complement strand
TTTACTTTATCCGCAACAAGTTCAGCACGGGGCAAGATAATCGTAAAAATACTCCCATGCCCTAATTCAGACATCAGGCTAATTTCCCCCTGATGTTGTTTTACAAGACCATAAACAACCGAAAGCCCTAGGCCCGTTCCCTTCCCCACACCCTTTGTTGTAAAAAAGGGGTCAAAAATACGTGACTGAACATCCAGCGGAATGCCGCCCCCCGTATCTTCCACATCAAAAATAATCCTTTTTTCATCCGCACGGGCACGCAGAATGATTGTTCCTTCTTGTTCTTTGCTTTCCATCGCATCTCGCGCATTAATGACCAGATTCATCAAAATCTGCATCAAATGATCTTCGCCACACCCCACGCCTATTCTTTCGTCCGGCATCAGACATTCAATATCAATCTTGGGCGGAAGAAGCGGTATAATCATTTCCTGGAAGCCCGTCACAAAAGTTTGAAGATTACAGGCAGTATGCGTTTGCGGAGAGGGTCTTGAAAACGCTAATAGCTTTCCAGACAAGGCCGTCCCACGCGCGCACGCATTTAATATGTTGCGAACAGCAGGCCCCGCGCGTTCATCATCCTGTACCCATTTCTCAAGCAAATGCCCATATCCCTTAATAACCCCCAAAATATTATTAAAATCATGTGCAATCCCACCCGCAAGCTGGCCCAGCTGATCCAATTTTTGAATATGATTAAGCTGGGTTTCTTTTTCATGCACATCCGTCACATTCGCAATAAAGACCAGGCCTAATTTTTCCTGTACAGAAACGTGAACGGCAAAGACATGCCTGTTCCCCTCTGCGTCTTCCATAAAGAATCGATCACTAATCTCTGGGTTAAATCCAGGAAAAAAATCACGCCACGATTGTCCCAAAATGTCCGCCCGTTTTTTCCAAACCAAATCACAAAAGGCTTGGTTCACGAATAAAACAGCTTGATCCTCATCCGCCGGATCGTACAGCAAAACGCCACTGTTCGCGCCCTCGACCGCTTGCAAGAGAAGCTGGTATTGCCAATCCGATTCTTGTTTTTGCCGTATGTATTGAACAATGCTGGTTGCATCCCTTAAAAAAAGAACAATCCCTTTGTCTCCAAAGGGTAACAACTTGGCCAAAAGATAAAAATCATCATCATCCGATGCCATCAACTGGACAAGAATATCTTTGCTGCAGGATTCTCCCAAAAATTGAATAGCCATCCCCGTCATTTCATCATCAAAAACGGCATATTCAGAAAATAAAAACAAAACATCACGATAAGTAGCAGGTAAGCTTGTCCCAAGCCGATCCATCATGTCTGCGACCAATGGGGAAGCATGCACACAATGATGATGATCGTCATAAAAAACATACCCATACCCCATGAGGCTCAAAGTCCTCATCAGATCCGTATCGTTTTTTTGCGAAAAAGTATCCGGGCACAACGTCATACACGCCATCGTTGCATTAAATTACAAATAAATGATGAATAAATTTATGATTGCAGCAAAAAAAATGCCGCAATCGCGGCATTAAAAAAGTCACTGGCACATTAACCATAAAAAAGGAACCACACGAACCGTACTCTTCTTTTATCTTATCTAAAATTTTATGTAAAGTCAAGAGATTTTAGATATTTCCAAAACAATCCAATAAATCCTGAAAATCGGCGGGGGCTGGCGCGTCAAAAGACATTTCCTCCCCCGTTCTGGGATGAATAAAATGAATACTGCCGGCATGAAGGGCCTGGCGCGCCCACGCGGACACGGTTGCCATCTGATCCGGTGACAACCCCGATTTCCGAAGAGCCGCTTGAACCGCTGTCCCCTGGGGTCCATACAACGGATCCCCCAAAAGAGGATGCCCAATCGATGCCATATGCACCCGAATTTGATGGGTCCGCCCGCTTTCCAATTCGCATTCCACGTGCGCCGCCACATCCCCAAATCGGGCCAGTGTACGGTAATGCGTCACCGCATCCCGCGCGGACACGCCGCCCACCGTCATGCGCAGCCGATCGCGCGGGTGCCGACCAATGGGTTTATCCACGGATCCGGATGGCGGCATGGGAATACGAAAGACAATAGCCTCGTATATACGCCCCATACTCCGATCTGCAAGCTGCCGCTGCAGCGCATGGTGGGCGCGATCATTTTTCGCAACCAGCATTAACCCAGATGTTTCACGGTCCAACCGATGAACAATCCCGGGACGGCGCACGCCGCCAACCCCCGAAAGCCGATCGCCGCAGTGATACAAAAGCGCATTCACCAGCGTCCCATCCGCATGCCCAGGCGCGGGATGCACCACCATATCCGCCGATTTATTGATCACCAAAAGATCGTCATCCTCATATACAATATCAAGTGGAATATTTTGAGGAGCAGGTTCGGCATCCTCTGGCGCCGGGAAAAAAATACATCCGCGCAGATCTGTTTTCAAAACCTTGTGCGATGGATCAGTCACCACACGATCCCCAAGCGTGACATGCCCCCCTTCAATCAAAACCTTGATCCGCGAACGCGAAACATCGGAAAAGAAATCCGCAAGCGCGCGGTCAAGCCGCGCCGATACAGCCCCGGCGGGCAGGCAAAAAGAGATCACTTCCCCTTCTAAATCTTCACATTCAATATCATTATCATCTGGCGTCATCCTGCTTTATGACATAGAATAGGGAAAATTGTCACCCCCTTGTTTAGATATGTATTAAATATTCACGATAAAAAAGGTCGCTATCATGCGCGTTCTTATTATTTCAGATGCCTGGGAACCTCAGGTCAACGGTGTTGTCCGCACCTATCAGTCCATTATTCATGAACTTTCGGCTATGGGTCATGTCGTGCGCGTCATTGGCCCCCATGAATTTGATTGGACCATTCCGATGCCGGGTTATGCGGAAATTCGTCTGGTCCTGCGCCCCCGCCGCAGACTGTACGAAAAAATGGACGACTTTCATCCGGATGCCCTGCATATCGCAACCGAAGGGCCATTGGGTTTTGCGGCAAGAGCATGGGCAAAAAACAGGGATTTCCCCTTTACGACGGCCTACCATACCGATTTTCCGCAGTATATCCATGCCCGCCTTTGCACATTTTCGTCCCGTTTTGCGGAATGGTGGCGAAAAAAGACAATTACTGTGCTGCGTCGTTTTCATGGTACATCCGGATGCATCATGGTCTCAACACAAGGTCTTGAAGAAACCTTGCGAACACAGGGATTCACCGCCCCCATGGGCATTATGACACGCGGGGTCGATACCCGTATCTTTCGCCGCGATGGCCCAAAAGCTGTTTTACCAAAAGGATTCCAATCGACGGGCCCCATCGCCCTTTATGTCGGACGCATTGCAACCGAAAAAAACCTGGATGCCTTTTTGGACATGCCATGGGATGGACAAAAGGTTGTGGTGGGTGATGGTCCGCTGCGCCCCGCATTTAAACAAAAATACCCCCATATCTTTTTTGCGGGGCTGCAGACCGGGCATGATCTTGCATCTTATTACCGTATGGCTGATGTATTTGTTTTTCCATCCCGTACAGATACGTTTGGGATTGTCTTGATCGAGGCGATGGCCTGCGGCCTTCCGATCGCCGCCTATCCGGTTCAAGGACCAATAGATATCATCACCTCCCCGCATCTTGGGGTTCTGGACAGCGATTTGGCACATGCATCACATGCCGCCCTATCTTGCGGATCTGCCGATCAACGGGAACAGCACGCCAACACACACTACACCTGGCGAAAAGCGGCCGAACAGTTCATCCAGCATCATCGTATAAAAACGGGTCATTCATCATGACACTACATATCCTATATGCCGAAGATGATGACACCATGCGGACCTTCATCACGCGTGCCCTAACCGGCCAGGGATGGACCGTACACACATTTTCCGATGGCTTATCGGCCAAGGCTTATTTCGAACAGAATGGCGCCGACATCTTACTAACGGATATCGTGATGCCAGGCATGGATGGGTACGAACTGGCCCAGCATATCCGCCGTAAATCCCCCGCAACACCCGTGATTTATATGACCGGTTTTATGGGGATGGAAGGAGGGGATCATAAAGCATCGGCTCTTTTGCAAAAACCTTTCCATATCGGGCAGCTCATGAAACGGATACAGGACCTTTGCCCGATCGCGAAAAGCCCCCCGCCCTCTTGACAAAAAGCTATACATAAAAATAGGATAGAGGCCATCAACCTTGCAAAAAAGAAAAAATACCTGAATGAAACCGGCTTTTTCCCCCGCCCTTGAAAAAAATGATATTGATTATGCGCAGATACTCATCCGCACGGAGGCAGATGGACTTTTGAAACTGGCAGATAGTCTGGATGAAACGTTCACAAAAGCCGTCGATTTAATTGACAAAATGCGCCAGGAACGGGCCGGCCGTCTGATTGTATCCGGTGTGGGGAAATCGGGACACGTTGCAAACAAAATGGTTGCAACATTTGCGTCAACGGGGGTTCCTGCCCACTATGTTCATCCATCCGAAGCAAGCCATGGGGACTTGGGTATGATCACCCAGCGCGATGTCCTGATCCTGATTTCTAATTCGGGAGAGTCGTCTGAACAAAATGATTTGATCGCCTATTCACGCCGGTTTGAAATCCCCTTGATTGCCATTACCCGTAAGCCACACAGTACACTAGGAAAGGCTGCAGACGTTACATTACTGTTACCCGATGTCCCCGAAGCCTTTTCGGACGTTGTTGCCCCCACGACATCTACAATGAATACAATGGCGCTGGGCGATGCCCTGGCCGAGGCGTTGATGAAACGTATTGGCCTCACGCCTGAACAATTCCGTGTTTTTCACCCCGGCGGAAAATTGGGGGCACAGCTTAAAAAAGTTTCCGATTTAATGATCAAAGACGATCAGATTCCTTTTGCGGAACCAGACCACACCATGGATCATGTTGTTTTGGTCATGACATCTAAAAATGTTGGAGGAGCGGTTGTCGTTAATTCTGATCATACCCTTCTTGGGATTATCACGGACGGTGATTTAAAACGTCACATGGGCCCCACTCTTTTAACACAAAAAGCAAAAGATATCATGACGACATCTCCGCAAACCATTCATCCGGATGAATGGGCCGCAACCGCAATGTCCCGCATGGTTCAAGGTGGACAGGGTCATATCATCACCTCTCTGGTCGTTGTTGACGATCAAAAAAAGTACATGGGATCATCCGTGTTCAGGAATGTTTAGCGGCAGGCTTAATGTAGATGGAACAGCGGATATCAATCACAACAGCATCATCTCAGGTACAAGGCCCATCGTCCTTGTATCGGCAATTTGTTCGGGTCATTCGCTATATCCTTGCTCTTTTTATCCTGTCGATCATTACGGTCATGGTTTTATGGCCGGATTTAAATACCCCAGAACCGGTTGCGAATACCGATACCCCCACCCCATCAAATGAACTGGTAAACCCAAAATTTGAAGCACTGGACAAAGATGGACACCCTTATCAACTTTCGGCAAACCGCGCTAAACAAGATGAAGGCGATCCCGATTATGTTCATCTTTCATCCCCAGCCGCACGTATTATTCTGGAACAAAATCGCCCACTTACATTACGTGCAGATCAGGGTGATTTAAAACAAGAATCCGGAAAATTAACATTAAAAGACAACGTAGAATTACGTTTTAATGATCAATATACTTTAAAATTTACCCAGATGATGATGGATTTAAAGGGGAAAACAGTGACCTCTTCGGATCCGGTTTCGGGCACATTACCAAATGGCAGCATTACAGCAACCGGCATGGACGGCACATATGACGAGGGTACCGTTATTTTTAAAGGCCCCGCAAAACTGATCCTGGAAAACACCGATATGAAAGGACCCTTCATCCCATGATACACACATGTTCTAATCCCCCTTTTCTTGTATTGCTGACACTCATAACTTTTTTTTGTATTCCAGTATTGGCATTCGCGGCACAGGAACAAAAAGATATGCCCCTTGAAATTTCGGCGGCTGGCGCACTGGAATGGCACCGCAATGACCATCAATATGTCGCAAAAAAGGATGTCATCGTCACACAAGGAGACATGACATTAACAGCCGATGAATTGATTGCGGATTATAACGATTCAAATAATAAGGAAACACATCAAGAGCTAGAAAATGGAAACACGCCGACGGCAAACACGCCGGCTCCGAATATTTACAGGTTAACCGCAATCGGAAATGTCACCATTAAAACCCGTGTAGACACGATTAAGGGATCAAAGGCCATTTATAACAGAACAGAAAACACAGCCGTGATGGAAGGACCTGTCACAATCATTCGCGGCCCCAATACATTAACGGGGGCCCATGCGCGGGTGAATTTGACAACAGGTGTATCAACACTGGAGGGGGATAAAACCGCAGGTAGCCGCGTCAAAGGCGTTTTCTATACCCAATCTTCCACAAGAAAAGAGGCCATACAAAAAGACAAGGCCCCATAACAAAATGACATCCATGAAAAACATCTCAAACACGCCCTTTATCATTACTATTGACGGGTTGGCCAGCAGCGGCAAGGGTACGCTTGCAACGCGTCTGGGATCTCTTTACGATATGGCTGTTCTGGATACGGGCCTTTTATATCGCCTGGTTGGACTTGCGGCTATTCAGCAAGGCGTGGCAGATCCTCAGTATGAAAAAGATGTAACATTGATTGCCCGCGAAAAAATGGCGCAATTATCAGCAGATGATTTAAACCATCCATCTCTGCGGGGGCCCGATGCCGCAAATGGCGCGTCCATCGTTGCAGCTATGCCACTTGTGCGTAATGAACTCAATCAATTTCAGCGCAGTTTTGCATATGCCCCACCCGCTCTGGTATCTGGCTCCCCTGCCCGCGGCGCTATTTTAGATGGCCGCGATATTGGAACCGTTATATGTCCGGATGCCCCAATTAAGTTTTTTATCACAGCAACACCAGAAATACGGGCCGAACGAAGAGTTAGATACCTATCCGAACGCGGCTTTCCGGCTGATTATGAAACGATTTTAAAAGATATCAAAGAACGGGATCATCGGGACACAACACGGGCAACGGCAGCAACCATTCCTGCGCCGGACGCTCATATTTTAGACACCAGCGACCTAACGATCGAAGAGGTGCTCAATATGGCGCGGATCATCATCGATCATTATCTGCACCGTCTTTAAACCGCATCAACCTGCCTGTATTCCAATCCTCCTCAAAAATCATAAAAAAATAGGAATTATTTCTTGACTCTTGTGCGGAATATAGGATATATATCCTATATCGATCTGCAGACCGAGAAAGAACCACAAAACCAAGGCGGCGCGCCGTTTTTTATCGCAAGAAAGAAAAAACAAAAAACAAAAAGATATGAGGCATAATAATTATATATATAATACAAACAGATAAATGATACAAATAAGAAAAAAGATTAAGTCTTTATCTGCTTTTAAATCAGCAACACATATAAAAAAAAACCAGACAATCAGGTGATTGTCCGGCTTATTCATGCTTTTCAAAAAACCCTGTTCGTCAGAATGGGCGTTTATTATTATCATTGGGATCCACACCTGTTGGGTACGCAACCTGAAGGGTGGGAAGCAATTGCCCCTTCAGCGCCAACAACCGGTAAACGGCAAAAAGCCGTACATAATGGCTGTTGATTGTGTTACTACGCGCAACAAAGAATTCATTTTGTGCATCAAGGACATCCAGCAATGTCCGGCGATCCAGGTTAAATTGATCAAAATAGGCGGCAGCAACCTTTTCATTCGCATTGGCCTGAATATCAAATTCACGTTCGCGTTCACTGGCCGCAACCATTTGGGCCCATGTTTTACGTACGTCTTCTTCGACCGCGCGGCCTTTTTCCGCCCGGTTTTCTTTGGCTTGCGCGGCACGGTAAACACCTTCGCGCATTCTGGCGGTATCTGCCCCGCCACGATATAAATTCCAGTTCATCACAACCAAACCGCGCGCGCGATCCACATCCCCATCAGATCCGTTGATATCGTTTGCATGGTTTGCGTTCAGCTGCAAATCCACTTGGGGCATAAAGGTTGATTTGGCTTGTTTTGCTTCGGCTTCTGCGACATCGATATCCGCCTCAACACTGGCCAGAGTGGGGCTCCCGGCCAAAGCCTGTTTTACTTCGGCTTCGACATCCTGGGATATCCCTGACATCATGGGTTCAGGTTTGATCAGATCACGCGGCGCCATGCCCACACGGCTGATAAATTCCGCTTCGGATGTGCGCAGCGCTTCGCGGACACTGGCCTCATTGGCCCGTGCAGAGGCAAGACGCGCCACCGCCTGATGCAGATCAGCTTCGGTTGTACGGCCAGCGGATGATGAGTCAGCCATTTGGCTTTGTATTTCTTGATGTTTTGAAACATTTTCCTGCGCAATCGAAAGCAATTCACGTTGCCGCAAAATGTTCAAATACGATTCAATAATATCCAATCCCAGAAATTCGGTGGTTTCCCATGTCCGATACGCAACAGAAGCGACGCGTGCCTTTTGACGTTCGACCTCGTACCGGGTTTCAAAACCATCAAACAGCATCTGGGTCAATGTAATACCGGCCTGATACCGCCACAGGGTTGTGGTATCATCGCCCGCATTTTGCGGATCATCCTTTGTCCATTCACGGCCCATATCGGCATTCACATCCACGGACGGCAGATATCCAGCCTTGGCCTGGACCAATTCTTCGTCTGTTGCGCGTCTGTTGTTTGTCACAACCCCGTATTCAGGATGAGTATAAACCCCCTTGGCCACCGCGTCACGCAAGGTGACAAGACGTGGCACCCCGATCGAAGCCGGCGCGGCATCCATCACGGCACGGTCAGCTGGATTAACCTGATTTCCCATTTGATCTGCCACAGGAATGGCCGGGACAGGATCTATAGCCTGTTCCCCTACATCCCCAGGTACAGAAGAAGGTGCAGAAGGCTTGACCATAACATCCTGGT
>CAZQLB010000063.1:0-8989 GCA_964593915.1 uncultured Pseudobdellovibrionaceae bacterium | reverse complement strand
CACCATCGAAAAGCGCCAGGGCCTCAAGGTCGCCTGCCCTGAAGAAATCGCCTTTCATCAAGGATGGATATCACGTTCTGATCTTTTAGATCAGGCGAAAGGCTTGTCAAAAAATGAATATGGTGAATATTTGAAAGATATTGCCAGTGAATAAAATGACAAAAAAGAAAATTTTAATCATCAGTGACGCTGTTACCTTAGCACACCCTTTGCGCACGATCGCATTCGCAAATACGCTGTCACCAGATGAGTATGATGTATCGATTTATTTTTCGGACAACTATCAATCCCTATATGATCGATCTGTCCATCCGGTCCATCCTATTTATTCTATATCACCAACAGATTTCGTACGCATTGTATCGAACGCAACACCGATCTATACATTCGGTGTGATAAAAAAATATCTGAACGAAGAACTTAAAATTATTGATCTCGAAAAACCGGATCTGATCATCGGTGAAAATCGGCATACTTTACAAATATCTGCACGCAAGAAATCAGTCCCTTACCTAAATATGATGGATTTTTATTGGAGTAATTACTCAAAATGTATTTATAAACTCCCTCCTGTCCCGCAATCAAAACTTATCCCCATTGATATTTTGGATAGGGTATTTAATGCGATACCAAAGATATTATCCTTACCGCATACCATACCTATGGATGTCTATAGGTATAAAAACAACATGCCTTTAATGATGGGAGATATAAAAGGAATGTATACAGATTCCGACTATGTCGGTTATTTCAACATTCCATCATTGTATAATTCTCCGCAAATTCCAGATACGCATACGTTTATTGGATCCATTGATGAAACAACATTACCCGACCGCCCCGAATGGCTATCTACTATAAAAAAAGACAAGCCTGTTATATTTATCAATCTAGGCAGTTCAGGAAATAAAAAACTTCTAGCTCCCTTATCACACGCCATTTTAAACAGAATGGACTGTCACCTCATTATGGCGACAGCAACAAAAGATATAATAGAGGGTATCCATCCCAAAACACATGTCACGTCATTTATCGATAATAGCGCGGTATTTGACATTGCCGATTTATATATTTGCAACGGCGGGATGAGTATATTTTCAGGCATTATGAAGGGTGTTTTTGGCATTGGTGTCTGCAGCAATCTCGATCAATGCATGAATACGGTTTCATTAGAACAGATGCATTTAGTAAAATTTTTTAGAGCATGGGAAAAAGATATAAACTATATCGCTGATTTCTGCACAAGCCTGCCAAAAGTGCGCAGCGATATCATTCAATCCTTTAAAAAAGAGCAAGAAGAATATCCCGTAAAAGAAAAATTCAACACACTTGTATCAAAGATAATTTAAATATAGCTGTTTTATAAATGAAATGAACGGTAAGCGAGAACCAAGATCTGACAAGAACCCGGCGCACAGCGTACATAAAAGGATGTGAGCACCCAAAAAGTCAAAGACAGGCGTAAGATCGATAGCTCCGTCCCTTTTATTTTACAAGTGGCTATAACGACAGAAATGATCGTCTTTTATCAAACGATACGTCCATCAAGTAAGTTTACCACACGATCCGCATAGGAGAACAATCGATCATCATGTGATACCAAAATCACAGATTTTCCCTGTTCTTTTACTTGATGTTTAAAAATCTGCATCACACGATTTGCCGATTCCCAATCCAATGATGCCGTTGGTTCATCAGCCAGGATCAAAACAGGATCGTTAATCAGCGCACGGATGATTGAAACACGCTGTTTTTGTCCCACGGATAAATGCTTTGGGAACCGACGCAGCAGTCCAGAAAGTCCAACATCCGATAAATATCCTTTTATCCTCTCGATAATATCGTGACGCTGTAATATTTTACCCAATACACCAGACATCAAAATATTATCACGAACATTCAAAAATCCCAGCAAGTTATGCTGTTGAAATACAAAACCAATAGATCGTCGGAACTGAGCGGATTTCGATCGTGATAAATGCGTAACATTTTGCCCGTTTACAATACATTCCCCTTCTTGCGGGCGACGAAGTCCGCCAATAATCGTTAAAAGTGTTGTCTTACCCGATCCGGAGGGGCCCTTTAAGATCACCATTTCACCTGGATAAACGCTCAGAGATAAATCCTTTAAAATGGCGCGACGATCTTCGCCAGAACCATAGTAATAGGACATATTCTCAATAAGAACAATTGGATTACTTTTCATGTAAAAAGCTCCACAGGATCAGCTTTACTCAGTTTTCGTGACGCCAAAAGCCCCGATAAAAAACACATCACAAAGATCATGGAAAATACAAATAACATCAATGGCAAATTCATCTCCATGGGAATATGCGTTATACCACCAATCAAATCATACAACAAAGCAGAAAACAGAACACCAGGGATAAAGCCAATAATCGCAATTAACATCGATTCCCAGAAAACAGTTAAGACAAAAAATATCCCTTTATATCCCACAGCTTTGAGTGTTGCATATTCAGATAGATGGTTGGATATATCATTAAACAAAACCTGATACACCAAAATAAAACCAACAATAAAACCAATTACTGTGCCGGAATTAAAAATAGTCCCCAGCGGAGCAACATCAGCCCAATATGCCTTTTCATGACGTATATATTCATCTTTTGTCATCACAATAACATCAGGCGGCATCATCGTTTCAATTTTTGTCTTTACCACATGCGGATCTACACCTGGTTTTAACCGTATAACACCTGCATGAATATATCCCTGATCTAATCCCGGAAACATACGCAAAAACGTTTCTTTACTCGTCACCAAATTTCCATCAGCTGAAAAAGTAATTCCAATCCGAATAATACCGCCCACATCAACACGATATCCATCGACCTCTACTGTCAGTGGTCCTTTATCCATCAATGAACGAATGGGGCCATATTCCGGCCTTGATAGCTCGTCGAACAAAACGACATTCATTTCTTTCAGCCGATGTGCACTTTCCTGAATCCCATCAAACTGATAATAGTCTATTTTTTCTGGTTCGATTCCCAAAACAAAAGCAGTCCGACCTATACCTGTTTCTGGATTTTTCCAACTGCTTTGTCCAACCAATAATGGCGTTACATCATCAACACCCTGAACGGATAATGTTTGATAAAGACGCGTACGCGGAAATGGTTTCATGCGCCACAACGCTTCAGACTGCCGATGGATCAGGAAAACATCTCCATTTAATTTATGCTGCATCAAAGTCGCGCTATAGAACAACGTTTCCCTAAAACCCATCTGCATAAAGATAAGAACACAGGAAAATAAAACCCCCATAATCGCGGTCAACATTTTGACACGATCATACGTTAATTGTTTAAAGGCAAAAAGAAGAGGTGACATATTTTATTCAATAACCACATTAGATTTAACATCAATCAGATGCCGCAGAGCGGTAGATTCTTTTTGATCGATACGAATACGCACCTCGATCACCCGTGTATCTAAAAGCCGTGTCGGATTACTATCCACAATATTGTTTTTTCCAACTTGCCAGCCAACCAAAAAAACCTTTCCATGAATAGCAGAAGCAAGACCCGGCACTGTAATGGATACAGATTGGCCCTCTTTTACTTTTGTAATATCATTTTCAAATACTTCTGCAACCGCATCAAAAACCGTCAAATCGGCAATATCCAAGATTCCGGAATCAGCAGGAGCCTCCCCCTCAAATGAATAAATCTTTAAAATGGTCCCATCAATTGGCGCACGAATTTCACTCAACGCCAAACTTTCAGCAGCAACATCAGCCTGAGCCTTTGCCTCGTCAACCTGCGCTTGCGCAATCTGGACATCATCGGGACGCACAATCATAAGACTATCCAGCATTTCCTGCGCGCTTTTGCGCTGAGCCTGCGCCCGTTGATAATCAGCAAGAGCGATATCATACCTTGCCTTTGATATCGCCTTATCCTTATACATTTCAGAAACGCGTTCATATTCCTTGCGTGCACTATTCTCAACAGCAATGGTCGCATTCACTTGCGCCTTCTGCGCTTCTATATCGGCTTTTTTGTTCCCTTGACGGACACGGATTAGATTGGCCTGGGCAACCTTGACGCGCGCATCTGCCAATGCCTTTTGTGCCAGCTCACGTCCATGATGGCTGAAATATCCCAAAAGATCCCCTTTTTTTACATCATCCCCCTCTTGAACCAGCCAGGAGCCAATACGGCTTCCATCCATATTATTAGGCGAAGCCAGAGTCAAAACACGTGACGCAGGTTCAATACGCGCAAGGGCCCCTACTCTTGATTCTGTTCCGCTTTGCAAAACAGGATCATCCTGAGCAAAGGATATTTGCACGCCGCAAACAAATACCACAGCAAAAGCAATGGCAAAAATAGAGAGAAGAGATTTATTTTTGGTCATTTTTCTATCCATTAACAAGGTCTTTACGAACATCTTTATTTATTCTATGAGAAATATATTAAATGAAACATAAGTGCTTATAGAAAATATTAATCTTTCAGTGTTATTCATAATAGAAAGAAATAAAAAATAGAGGGGCACATGAAAGAAGAACTTGGTTTTGGTAAGTATAAGTCGTTTTTCAATGCGGATGTTATTCATCTACTAAGCAATGAATATCAAATCTATCCCGTTGTAACCCCAGAATTGTTTAAAGCATCCGCCGAAATTCGTCATACCGTTTTTTGCGAAGAATTAGGGTATGAACCAACCCGCATACAACATATTGAATATGATGCACATGATGAACACGCTACACATATTATTTTAAAGCAACGTTCTACAAACAGCTATGTGGGCTGTGCACGACTGATCCACGCCCAACATGGGAACGTCACTTATCGTCTGCCTTTTGAAGATTTATGCCAAAGCACAGCAGATTGGGACCTTATTCATAAAATCAAGAATAGTGGTAAAAAATATTGTGAAATCTCCAGGCTTTCCGTATTAAAATCCCAACGCAGCGATGGTTCAAAAACCCTAAAATCAAAAGCTGTGGGGGAGATTGGAACGTCTATTGCGACTTATGCGCTTTATATGGGAATGGGAGCATTGGCCCGTTACCACGATATACAGTACTACTTTGCTTTGATCGAATATAAACTGTATCGCAGTATTCAACGCAGCGGAATACCCGTTAAACAAATTGGAGATCCGGTTGAGTTTCGCGGAAAACGCATCCCTGTGTTAATCAGCCTTGAACAATTTGAAAACTCTATTCCCTTTGCGCTCTGGCCGTTGTATCGACAAATTAGTCAGAATATATCAAAAGTATATGATATTGCCCATGCGCAACACCCGGAACAAGGATCGTTCATCAGCTTGCGCCAATTTTCAGAGATGGAACAAGATCAAATCCACACTGTTTAATCATATTTTTAGGATCTTTAGCATAATATAGTGAAGATAGCTTCACCTCGTTCACATTTTGATCCAAAACATGATTTCCGTTTTTTTCCCCAGCGATGGGACATACCAGGGCCGCATTATATCCCCTGACGAAAACATACAATCCGATGCTATTTGGATTGATGTTCTTTCTCCGGAAACAGCCGAGCTAGAACTTTTAGAGCAAGAATTGAAAATTGAAATTCCCACAAAGAATGAAATGTGGAAAAACCATGTTCTGAATCGCTTATATCTAGAAGAAGATGTGGCCTATATGACGGCCGCCGTCATTAATAAGGTTGATACCCCCTATCCCAACACAGGATCAATTACGTTTATTTTGACACCACGTTCATTGATTACAATTCACGATGTATCCCCCACTTCTTTCCGCAATTTCTCTCAACGTCTTTCAAAACGCGGCGCCGCAACACAATTTTCAACGCCGGCCCATATCCTTGAAGGATTACTGGAAGAAATGATTACACGGGTTGCTTATAATTCGGAAATCGTGGTCGATACGCTGGATGAACTGTCCCACCATATTTTCGATTCTGAACTGATTAAAAATAATGCGCGCAATACATCCCAGCTGATGAAGGTTGTTTTAAAACGCCTTGGGACCGCGGCGGATCTCAATTCAAAAATCAACGAAAGTCTGCACACCATTACCCGTATGCTGCATTTTTTCAAACAGGTCCCATCATCATCCAGCGATATTGATTCCAAAATTGATATGTTGATCACAGATACCAGCGCCCTTACAACACAAACAGCCTTTCTATCGGATAAAATCACGCTTCAGCTAGATGCAACACTGGGGATGATCAACGTCGAACAGAACTTAATTATGAAACTTTTTTCGGTGGTATCCGTGTTTCTAATGCCCCCCACCTTAATTTCAAGCATCTACGGTATGAATTTTGACTTTATGCCCGAACTAAAAATGTGGTTTGGATATCCGGTTGCGCTCAGCATGATGGCTCTTTGCGGGCTTATCCCCTATATTTATTTTCGGCGCAAGGGATGGCTATAACCCCATCATCATGCTATTTTCCGCAGTTCGTTCATAAAATTAGTCATTTTTTGCATCAATGAATTAACTTGTACCATGGCAGATGATGATAGCTCATCTGTTGCTGTTAAGACGTTGCGGCTGGCAGCATCCACGTGTCCTATACTTTCACCGATATCGCGAATATTTGTTGCAACCGCAGATGTCCCCACAGATGATTTTTCTGCATTAGATGCAATTTCTCTGCTCGCAGCATTCTGTTCTTCGACAGCAGCAGCAACCATAGCAGACGCCTGAGATATATCTGAAATAAGTTTTCCGATCTCTTCAAAAGCCGTCACTGTTCTTTTTGTAGCCGATTGGATACCGGAAATCTGACGACCAATCTCATCCGTTGCCTTGGCCGTTTCACCTGCCAGCTGTTTTACCTCTGCCGCAACAACCGCAAATCCTTTTCCCGCCTCACCTGCACGGGACGCCTCAATGGTTGCGTTTAATGCCAATAAATTCGTCTGTGATGCAATCTCTTCGATTATCTGAACGACCTGGCCAATTTTCTGCGCAGCATCGGCTAAACGAGAAATAGTATCACGAGCAGATTCAGCCTCATCCACCGCCTGGCGCGCCATACTTGATGTGCGAGAAATTTGCGTACTAATTTCAGCGACAGAAGAGGACATTTCTTCTGCAGCAGCTGAAATAAACTGAACATTTTGTGATGTTTCATCAGAACCACGCACAACATTATCAACACCATTACGTGTTGTTTGGACAGCATCCCCCATTGTTTTAGACGTTTCTTCTAATGACATGACTGTCTCACCGATTTGCCCAACCACTTGTTTCAAAGACACGTCAATATCATTCGCAACATTCGAAAAGCTATTCATTTTCTCTTGAATACCTTCACTGGCCTTATTTATATTGCGTGCAGCATTTAAAAGATTTCCATGAATCCCTTCTTCTAAAATCCGGCGAAAATATTGATTATGGCTAACATACTCCATCGCAGCACTAGATTCCCGCACAAAAGCATCCATTCTATCGGTCATATCATTTAAAGCATTTAAGAATTCACCTAAATCACCTTTTTCTTTAATATTCACAAAACGCGTTTCAAATTCGCCCTTGGATAAAGATTCGCAAACCTTTGTTGCGCGACGAATTTCGTTTTGAGCCTTTTTGATATAATACTGTGAGGCGATGGCAGAAAAAACGATCAAAAAAACAGCCCACTGACCATAACCAGAGACAATACCAATAACAGCAAACGCAATGGTGGCTGCAATTAAGTATTTTGCCTTACAAAGAGAAGATAAATTCATCATATCCGACCCCCTTATTTTTCAGAATTTCAGTTAACATGTTAAAACCAGCCATCATACCTTCCTTGGCATTTTTATGGCCCCCCTCCTCCGCAAGAAGGCTGGCATACAAGGGTCGAATAACATCATTAAGTATACGCACATTTGGAACACGCCGGTTCGAATGGTACCCAACAACATCTCCAAATTCATTAAAACTCGGGGTTACATGCGCAAAAACCCAGTAATGATCACCATCTTTGCATCGATTAACGACGTATGCAAAAATCTCCTTCTTTTCTCCGAGACGATCCCATAACAGTTTAAAAATACACCGCGGCATATCAGGATGACGCAGAATGGAATGCGGCATACCAATCAACTCTGGTTCTGTATAACCAGATAGATCAATAAAAGTGCGATTGGCATAAGTTATTCGCCCTTTTAGATCTGTTTTACTAACAATAATATCATCTTTTGAAAAAGTTTTTTCTTTACCCGTTAGGGGAGCGGCATTCATGTATAAAACACCTGTCTAAAAAAGAGAGAATAAAATACCCCTTCAGACTGATCCTTAATTTCTATACCCGCCTTGATTTAAATCAAATCTACATACAGGTGAATGGTGACCCCGACAGGACTTGAACCTGTAACCCTCTGCTTAGAAGGCAGATGCTCTATCCAGTTGAGCTACGGGGTCATAACACCACACATTAAATATACATATATAAGAAAAAATATATGATCTATTCTTTTGATTGTGGCGGAATATATTTAAATTTGTCTGTATAATTTTTCGGTACCACGCGCTGCACCCCGGCAAGTGAAACAGAATAGTCATATCCCTGTTTTTTAGCATACGCGACCGCATCATCAACCGTCTTAAAACGTAAACGGATTTGGTTTAATGCATCCGGCGCAGAAATCCATCCCATCAAAGGTTCAGGGCGCCGCACCCCCAGATTATCCATTTCCAGGACAACATCTCCGGCCCGTCCGCGCCCAGACTGGGTTACGCTTTTGGCCTGCGTATAAATTTTAACTTTTGTCATGCCAACTCCTGATGTAAAATTTATCTGACTATGACATGTATACCTCAAAAGGCAGCTTGGATAAAGACCTTGATCCCACCCTCTTGTTAAATAGACATAAAGCAATCAATAAAAACAATCACATTTTTCGTTTTCAGATTTTTTGTGAATAACGGGATGATCTTAGGTTCTCTTTTCTTCTTTCCTCTCTTTTTTCTTCTTTCTTTGTATAAAATAAAAAACGGCGCGCCGCCTTGGTCTTGTGT
>CAZQLB010000062.1:0-9090 GCA_964593915.1 uncultured Pseudobdellovibrionaceae bacterium | reverse complement strand
AAAGCAGCGCTTGTACCGAGAGGAAAATAATAGCAAAACCGAAAACGAATAACATAATCCAATGTAAATTTTCCTTGATCATGGGGACGTTTCCAAACACAAAACCAAGAAGAGTCAAAGAAATGACCCACAGGTGTGCCCCCAAAAGGCTGTACATTGAAAAGTCGCGGTAGTCCATACGGGCTACCCCTGCCATGAAGGGGGCATAGGTGCGGACAAAGGCGATAAACCGTGCAACGACCAATGTTTTTCCCCCGTGTTTTTCCAAAAAGGCATGGGTGTAATCCACATATTCTTCTTTGAAAAACCGGGCATTTTCTTTAAAAACTTTTGGCCCTAAGAAAAAACCGACCCAATAGTTCAGGTGGTCCCCGGCAATCGCTGCGCCAATTAGGGTGAGGCACAGGTGTGTAACGTTCATATCATTTGCCGCCCATAAAGCGCCCGCAACGAAAAGAAGAGAGTCGCCTGGCAGAAAAGGGAAAATAATGAGTCCCGTTTCTGCAAATATAATCAGAAATAAAATGACATATGCCCACATGCCATGAGAATGGAGGAGATCTGAAATATACCCCTGAACTGAAAAGCCCAGGTCCATGTCTTTGGCTAGTGTATGTAGCTCCGCAAGCGGAAAGGAAGAAAACGTATCCATATATGTCCTATTTGCCCAGGTCAAAATGCCGCTTTGGGGAATTATTTTCCCCTGCTTCGTTCTACACTAGCAACCTGGGGGGTGGCGCGCAAGGCGGCAATCACGTTATTTAAGTGCCGTGTGTCGGCGACATTGACGTCAATGATCATATCCCAAAAATCCTGGGACCGATGGGTAATTTTCAGATTCGCGATATTTCCGGAACTTTTAGCAATGATATTGGATAGGGTCCCCAGTGCCCCTGGTTCGTTCATCATCACGACGTTCAGGCGGCCGACCCGATGTTCGGTATGTTCAGGGGTATCGCCCCAGGCCACATCCAGCCACCGCTCCGGCGTATCGGCGTATTGTTCAAGGGTTTCGCAATCAATCGTATGAATACTGACGCCTTTTCCAGTTGTCACAATCCCCACGATGCGGTCGCCCGGCAAGGGATGGCAGCACCGTGCCATATGAATAGCCATGCCGGGGACAAGCCCCTTGATTGGCAAAGGACCGCCCTTTTTTGAATTGATCTTGTTGATCAGAATGGATGGGTCATCAGATGGGATCTGTTCTTTTTTGGCTTGGCTGGATTTATGGCCTGGGAAAATAGCGTGAAAGACATCCCGTGCGACAATATTACCCGATCCAATCCCCGCATAGACGTCTTCGACCATATCGCATTTGAATTGCGTTGAAACGCCAGATACAGCCTTGTCTGTGAATTCATATCCTTCTGTTTTGAATACCTTTTGCAGCATGGATTTCCCAAGGTTCAGGTATTCTTCGCGCTGTTTCATCCGGACATAACGCCGGATATGTGATCTGGCCTTTCCGGTTACAACAAATCGTTCCCACATGGGGGATGGGTGCTGGTTTTTGGCCGTGACGATTTCGACCTGATCCCCGTTTTGCATTTTGGTATTCAGCGGGACGATACGGCCATTTATTTTTGCTCCGACACATCGATCCCCGACGTTGGAGTGAATAGCATAGGCAAAATCGATCGGTGTTGATCCGCTGGGCAGTTCGATCAAATCCCCTTTTGGTGTAAAGGCATAGACCATGTCCTGGAACAGTTCCAGTTTGGTGTATTCCAAAAAATCTTCAGGGCGGCGTTCCTGGTCAATCAGGTCCAAAAGTTCACGTAGCCATCGATATTTCCGGCTGTCTTTCATCACATCGCTGGCATCTACTGGATCCCCTGATTTATATGCCCAGTGGGCCGCAACCCCCAATTCGGATTCGATGTGCATATCAGCTGTACGAATTTGTATCTCAATACGGTGATTGGATGGACCAATAACGGTTGTGTGAATGGACCGATAGCCGTTTGGTTTCGGGGTCGAGATATAATCCTTGAATCGGCCAGGTACAACCGGATAAGCCGAATGGATAAGTCCCAGGACGTGGTAACATTGTTCGACTGTTGCAACCACAATTCGAAACGCCATAATATCTGACAGTTGTTCGAATGATATGTTTTTACGCTGCATCTTTTTCCAGATGGAATAACGTGTTTTCTCCCGGCCCGATATTTGGGCATCAATTCCGGCATCTTTTGACATTTTGCTGAGCGACGAAATAATCTCGTTCACAAGATCAGTCCCTTCGCTTCGCAAGAAGGTGAGACGGTTTGTAACACTTTCCCGTGCTTCTGGATTCATATGCGAAAATGAAAGATCCTCTAGCTCATCCTTGATTTTATGAATCCCAATCCGTTCGGCAAGTGGGGCATAGATTTCAAGCGTTTCGCGTGCAATGCGTCGGCGTTTTTCCGGTTTTTGAATGTGGTGAAGGGTTCGCATATTGTGCAAACGATCCGCCAGTTTGACCAGCAAGACCCGAATATCTTCGGACATGGCCAGCACCAATTTACGAAAATTCTCTGCCTGTTTTCCCTCGGTTGTTTGGGATTCGATCTTGGTTAATTTGGTCACGCCGGTGACTAGTGTTGCGACTTCTTTTCCAAATTCCTTTTCAAGCTCTTCAAATGAGGTCTGTGTATCTTCCAGTGTGTCATGTAAAATTGCCGTTTCGATACTGGCTGTATCCATTTGCATGTCTACCAGAATTTCGGCAACTTCGACCGGATGGGTATAATAGGGCTCACCCGATGAACGGAGCTGTCCTTCGTGTTTCACTTTGGCGAAGGCATAGGCCTTTTCCACTGTGTCGGTATCAGCGGCGGGATTATAGGCCCGGATCTGGGCCGCAAGTTCAGTTGCTGTTAATGTCATCTCTTTAATATAGTACGAATATTCATAAAAATCACGTATGTGGCACAAAAAAAGCCGGGTTATCCGGCTTTTTTATCAAGAAAGAATGGAAAATCAGTTAATTACTCTTGATTGTCTGACTCTGTAAAACCAGCCAGATCATCCAGGCCGGCGTCATCATCGTCATCGCCATCTTCAATGGGGCCGAATTCAGCAGCCATGTTTTCGCGGGCGGCCTGAACAGCCAGGGCTTCCCATTCTTTTTCACCTTCCATAATAGCGGCAAGGTCAGCTGTGTCATCATCGGTATGGATGACGCGCTGGTTATTTTTGATCAATTCTTCTTTCAAATCATCCGTGCCAACGGTGCCAACAGCGATTTCGCGCAATGATATAACCGTATTTTTATCGTTGTCCCGATCCAGGGTCAGTGGGGACCCCGATCCGATTTTACGCGCGCGCTGAGACGCCACCATGACAAGTTCAAAACGGTTGGGCACTTTTTGTATACAATCCTCGACGGTTACGCGGGCCATAGAGCGATCCTCTCTCTTTTCACCTGGGGGTTAATCTTTACCGGACACTTATAAAGAACCAAGGTTCAAAATGCAAGGGTTATGGCGTGGGTAGTAAGGGAAGTGGAATGTGTCTATAGTAATTATGTATAAAAATGAGGCATTGAAAGGGCAAGGATCCCTCTCTACACTGGGACATCATTTCTTCTTGTTTTTTCGCCGGATTTACCCGATATGACCGCTTATACCGATCCTGATTATAACTGTGCTTTGTGCCCCCGTCTTTGTGATTTTCGGGCGGAAAATCGGCAATCATTCCCAGATCAGTATAACGGCCCTGTGCCGGCATTTGGGGATTTATCGGCGTCGCTTTTGATTGTGGGGCTGGCCCCTGGGCTGCGCGGTGCGAATTTTTCGGGTCGTCCCTTTACGGGGGATTATGCCGGC
The DNA here is from genome assembly GCA_964593915.1 of uncultured Pseudobdellovibrionaceae bacterium. GTDB lineage: Bacteria > Pseudomonadota > Alphaproteobacteria > Micavibrionales > Micavibrionaceae > CAZLPZ01. Next base: position 5,275 of record CAZQLB010000062.1, on the reverse strand, counting down.
GACGTTTTATATAGTGCCCTGCTGCGTCATGGATTTGCACAAGGAACGTATGGCGCTCATAAAAATGACGGGCTTATTCTACAGGACGCGCGGATCACAAATGCTGTGCGCTGTGTTCCGCCGCAAAATAAACCCACGCCGGACGAAGTGAAAACATGCCGCGATTTTCTGGTGAATGAACTCTCCAATATGACGAATTTAAAAGTGATTCTAACATTAGGGCAAATTTCGCATGATACCGTAATCCGGACCTTGACGGCTGGAACGGGGGCCTCCTGCCGTGATTTTAAATTCGGACATGGCGCGGTTCATATGGTTAAAACCCCTTGTGTTCCAGCGGGGGTCATCCGGGTTGTCAATATTTATCATACATCGCGGTATAATGTGAACACAGGCCGGTTAACGACCGAAATGGTTGACGATGTGTTTAATATTGTGAGGACCCAATTGGATCCGGTTTTGCCGCGCGTAGCCTTTGCCAAGTAGGGAGCGTTTTTTAAAGACATGGCAAAAATACTTTATCTTGTTGATGGATCCGGATTTATTTTTCGGGCGTATCATGCGCTTCCGCCGTTATCCCGCCCGGATGGTACGCCTGTGGGCGCCGTATTGGGATTTACGAACATGCTTGTTCGGCTTTTGAAAGATCGGCACGCAGATCATATTGCTGTTATCTTTGATGCAGACCGCAGAAATTACCGTCATGATATTTATCCGGAATACAAGGCCAACAGGCCGCCCCCGCCCGATGATCTGGTGCCGCAGTTTCCGTTGATGCGCACTGCAACCCGGGCTTTTTCATTGCCGTCTATCGAACTTGCGGGGTATGAAGCGGATGATTTGATTGCGACATATGCACGGCTTGCAACTGCTCAGGGTATGCAGGTGGTTATTGTATCATCAGATAAAGATTTGCTTCAGCTATTGGGGCCAAATGTTCAGATGATGGATCCCATTAAACAGACATTGGCGGGGCCAGATGCGGCCATAGCCAAGTTTGGCGTGCCTCCGGAAAAAGTGGCTGAGGTTCAAGCGCTTTGTGGTGATGCAACCGATAATGTGCCGGGTGTCGATGGTATTGGCCCCAAAACAGCGGCGCAGCTTATTACTGAATTTGGGAATCTTGAGACATTATTGGCCCAGGCGCATACGATTAAACAGGAAAAACGGCGCGAAACATTGCTGGCTCAGGCAGATCGTGCGCGCCTTTCTTATCGTCTTGTTACATTGGATGATCATGTGCCTATCCCTGTCCCCCTTGATGATTTGTGTGTACGTGATCATGCGATGCCCGATCTTTCTGCCTTTCTGGCTGAACAGGGATTTAAGTCTGTGCTCACCCGTATGGGGTTATCTGCGCCTGTTGGTGTGCAGGTGCAAGATGCTCCATCTGGCCTTAAGGATGAGCAAAAGGCGCGACGTATCGGATCTGGTGCCGCTTCGGGTTCTGGGGGAGATGATGGGCTGAATGTGTCCTTGCCGCCTGCGCCTGTTATTCCGGAGCCGCGTTACACCCTGATGACGGATGAACGGGTATTGGCACAGTGGATGGAGGCTGCGCGGGAAAGGGGTATCCTTGCGATTGATACTGAAACAACGCATTTAACCCCCGCGCATGCTGGGCTGGTTGGTATATCCATTTCGATTGAACCTGGCGTTGCTGCCTATATCCCTGTTGGGCATCAGAAAGTCGGTGATCTTTTGGCGGGGCCTGCCGATCCACTTATATTGCAGCAGATGAAAATGGATGTGATTGTCCGGCATTTAAAACCTGTCTTAGAGGATCGATCGATCCTGAAAATCGGTCATAACATGAAATATGATATGCAGATCCTGGCCGCACACGGGATGCATATGGCGCCTGTGCATGATACGATGCTGATGTCATATGATTTGTTTAATACGGCCCGGTCCCATGGGCTTCAGGATTTGTCCCAAACGCTTTTGGGGGTTCAGGGGATTTCTTATGATGATGTGACAGGTACTGGAAAGTCCCGTGTGACTTTTGATCTGGTTCCGATTGATCGTGCCCGGGATTATGCGGCTGAGGATGCGGATTTCACCAGACGTCTTTACGATATGTTTTATGATCCTTTACGGACATCTGGCCGCCTGTCAGTTTATGAAGATATTGATCGCCCCCTTATTCCGGTTATTGCCGAAATGGAACGAACAGGGATGCGTATTGATCCATCTGTTTTAAAAACACTATCGGCTGATTTTGGTGCCCAGATGATAGAACTTGAATCAGATATTCATAGGCTTGCAGGCACACCATTTAATGTGGGATCCCCCAAACAGCTTGGGGATATTTTATTTTCTAAAATGGGGCTGACGGGCGGTGCGCGCACAAAAACAGGAGACTGGTCGACAGCAGCAGATACGCTTGAAAGTCTGGCCGAGGCCGGGCATGATATCGCCGTCAAGGTTTTAGAATGGCGGGGCCTTTCAAAATTGAAATCAACGTATACCGATGCGCTGGTTCAAGCTATTCATCCGGAGACAGAGCGTGTCCATACGTCATATCACATGGCGTATACCGCAACGGCTCGTTTGTCATCAACCGATCCAAACTTGCAAAATATTCCGATACGGACCAGTAATGGCCGTAAAATCCGCCGGGCTTTTGTTACTGATCCAGGGTATAAATTGATCAGCGTGGATTATTCCCAGATTGAATTGCGGCTGATTGCCGATATTGCGGGGATCCCTGCTTTAAAACAAGCGTTTCAGAATGGCGTGGATATTCATACCCTGACCGCGGCCGAGGTTTTTGGTTTAGCCCCTGATCAGGTAACGTCTGAGATCCGGCGTTCGGCCAAGGCGATTAATTTTGGGATTATCTATGGTATTTCTGGGTTTGGTCTGGCGCGTCAGCTGGGCTGTGATGTTGGTACGGCAAATAATTATATCAAGCAGTACTTACATAAATTTAAAGAATTACAAGATTATTTTGACAATATTCGGGATCAGATGAGTACAAAAGGATATGTCGAAAGTGTTTTTGGTCGTCGTATTGTGATTGAAGGGGCGCAGGATAAGAATCCAGCGCGCCGTGCATATGCCTATCGTCAGGCGATCAATGCTCCTATTCAAGGAACGGCCGCGGATTTGATGCGCATGGCGATGTGCGATGTGCACCGTGCGTTAAAGGTATATGGGTTTTCTGGGCGTCTTTTAATGCAGGTGCATGATGAACTTGTTCTTGAGGCGCCAGAAGATGAAGCACAGGCTGTCGCTGCTCTTGTGAAAAAGACAATGGAATCTGTTCATATGTTTGATGTGCCCATTATTGCAGAAGCAGGCATTGCCGATAATTGGGATGATGCACATTAGGAGGGATTCGCAAGAATGTGCATCCCCATTGGCTATATATTATCCGCCGAAATGCTGTATCCAGCGCGGATCCCCATCGAACATATCGCGCAGATCTGGAATACCGTATTTCAGCATCGCCAAACGATCCAGACCCGCACCGAATGCAAAACCCTGATATTCATTTGGGTCCAGGCCGCAGTTGCGAATAACGTTCGGGTGAACCATTCCTGACCCCAGAATTTCAAGCCAGGAGGCGCCCGCGCCAATTTTTAAACTGCCTCCTTCCCATGAACAGCCGATATCCATTTCGGCAGATGGTTCGGTGAAGGGGAAATAACTGGGCCGGAAACGGACGGGCAGATCATCAATTTCAAAAAAGGCACGGCAAAAGTCAGTTAGGCATCCTTTTAAATGCGCCATGGTCACATTTTTATCGATATACAATGCCTCCATCTGGTGGAACATGGGGGAATGTGTCATGTCACTTTCCGCCCGATATACACGCCCGAAACAAATAATTTTTGCTGGTGGTTTATGTTTTAAAAGATGACGAATCTGGATCGTAGACGTATGGGTCCGCAGCAGTTTTTTTTGATGCTCACCCTCTTCGGTCATATCGTCTGGCAAATAAAACGTGTCGTGCATCTCGCGTGCTGGATGGCCCGGGGGAAAATTCAGGGCTGTGAAATTATGAAAGTCATCCTCGATATCCGGGCCTTCGGCGACGGTAAATCCCATGCGTGAAAATATATCGGTCATTTCAGTAATGGCGCGGGTGATGGGATGTACTTTGCCCATTTGGAACGTCCGTGCAGGAAGAGTGATATCGACCGTTTCTGTTGCAAGACGGGCAGATAAAGCCGCTGATTTCAAAGCGCGTTCACGCTCAGACAGGGCGGATGTAATATGGTCGCGGATAACGTTCAGGGCCGCGCCTGCTGTTTTTCGTTCATCGGGCGGAAGGGTTCCAAGGGCTTTGAGAGCCTCCGTCACCTGGCCTTTTTTACCCAGTGCAGCAAGGCGCACAGATTCAAGAGCGGCAAGGTCGTTTGCGGCAGCAATTTGCTTTAAAAAATCTTGTTCCATGGGAGGGATGGCGTTCATGGTCATTTCCTTGAAATTTAATCTATATATGTCCGATTTATACGCGATAACGGGACAAAATAAAACCCCCGATGGCCGTTTGGCGCATCGGGGGGTTTAAAAAAGAAATGAATTCTTAGGCAGCGAGCGCTGCTTTTGATTTTTCGGCCAATGCCTTGAATGCATCGTTGTTGTTCACGGCCAGTTCAGCCAGAACTTTACGATCCACTTCAATCGACGCCTTAATCAGGCCGCCGATGAATTGGGAATAGGTCAGGCCAAATTCGCGTGCAGCGGCGTTAATACGCTGAATCCACAAAGCGCGGAAGTTGCGTTTGTTGGCGCGGCGATCGCGATAGGCATATTGCATAGCCTTTTCGGAACGTTCGTGTGCAATCCGGTAACATTTCGAAGCGCGGCCCCGAAATCCTTTTGCACGTTTTAAAACTTTTTTATGACGGGCTTTCTGGGCCGGACCTGCGGTAACGCGTGCCATTAGACACCTCCTGTCGCGGATTTTGCGACACTGTTGTTTTGGTTGGCGGGTTTCGACCGTTTAACCTTGCGGTTATAGGGGAAGAAGTTCCGCAGAATGATACGTGCATCCACATCAGCCATGATAAATGTGCTGCGTGCTTTACGTTTCATGGATTTGGGTTTGTTCATTTGCATGTGGCGCATTTTGGCCGATTTTGCGACCACCTTGCCTGTGCCGGTAACCTTGAATCGCTTCTTGGCACCCGATTTAGTTTTCATTTTTGGCATTTCATACTCCTTATAAAAAGGTCGTTACACATGGGTTCTGTCCGGCATGCCAGTCGCCACGACATAAACCACCCCGCTATAAAAGGGCGGAAGGTCCGTGGATATAGCC
>CAZQLB010000061.1:0-9295 GCA_964593915.1 uncultured Pseudobdellovibrionaceae bacterium | reverse complement strand
AAAACAACATCGTTGGCCTGAATATCATTTTGGATTTGATCGAAAACGGGATTTGTCATGTTTTGCCTTTCTTATTCTTATGTGTATGGACTTAAAATCTTGTTATACAGACCGGGTTTCAATCGATAGCGCATGAAGTTCGGTGCCTGCGCGGCCCCCCAGAGCATCATAAATCATTTGATGCTGGCGCACGCGCGGCATGCCCGTAAAGGCGGGGGACGTTACAACCACCCGAAAATGGTTGTTATCGCCGGCCAGATCGTGAATTTCGATCATCGCATCCGGCAGGGCGGCAGCGATCATTTTCTGAAGATCATCGGCGGTCATCGGCATGGATCAAGCCCCTTCGGTTATCATTTGATCCTTGGCGTGCGCGAAGAGTTCATCAAGCTTGCCGGCCAGTTCCGCGCGATCTATAGAAACCCCTTTATTTTTCATATCGTTTTCAACCTTGTCGACCACATCGTCAAGGCCAGGGGTGTCCAGGTTGGAAATCACCACATCTTGCGCATAGGTGCCGGCGGCAGCGCCGCTTATCCCCATTTGCTCGGCCGCCCATAATCCAAACATTTTGCAGGCGCGGGCCTCGGCCCGGAACAAAGCCTGTTCATCGTGGGCAAATTTGGCTTCGAATGCATTTTTGCGATCATCAAAAGTCGTCGACATAGGGTATCCTTTTGGTTAAAAAGACAATTTTTTATTTTTAATAAGCTATACCCTCTATATTTATCATTTCCTTGGCGGTTTTTCCATGCTAATCATAAAAAATCATGAAACAGGGATTTTTGCATATGTTTTCACGTCAGCGTCACGTCCTTTCCGAAGGGCGGGCCAAAATTGTATACGAGGGGACCGAGCCAGGAACCCAGATTCACCATTATAAGGATGCGGCTGTCTCTGGCCCAAAAGGGGAGGAAAAGTCCGCGATTATCTCTGGAAAAGGGGTTTTAAATAACCGAATTTCGGCGCATTTGATGAACAGGCTGGATAGCATGGGGATTCCCACGCACTTTTTGCGGTCTGTGAATATGCGGGAACAGCTGGTTCGCCAATTGGAAATGATCCCGGTTGAGGTGATTATTCGCAATATTGCTGCTGGTTCTTTTTCCGCGCGCTTGGGGATCAAGGAGGGGATGGTTTTGCCCCGCCCCGTTGTGGAATTTTATTTAAAAAGCAAGGAACTGGGAAATCCCTGGCTCACCGAAGATCATATGATCGCGTTTGGATGGCTTAATCCCTATGAGCTCGATGAAATGATGAATATGACGTGGCGGGCAAATGATTATTTAACGGGCTTGTTTGCGGGGGCGGGTCTGCGCCTTGTGGACATGAAATTGGAATTTGGCCGCCTGTGGGGCGATATGGGTGAATTGTATTTAATGATTGCGGATGAAATCTCGCCGGATACCTGCCGTTTGTGGGATGAAAAGACGAACGAGAAAATGGATAAAGATCGGTTTCGTCAGGATCTGGGCGGTGTGGCCGAAGCCTATCAAACGGTGGCTGAACGCCTGGGGCTTATTCCGCAAGGGGGGATTTTGCAGGACGGCACGGTGAACGAGGCGTTGGCGGCTCAGCTTGGGGATATTCAAAACGAACAGGCCGAAGTGCGAAAACTGCGCGCGGTCCCGACGACCCCCTCATCCCCGACAAGTCGCCGGTAATTTTTTATAGCTGCAAATGGCTATAATCTTTAATCTTTATGCGAACTGTTCGGATAAAATCCGGTCATCCAGTTGATGATCCGGATTGAACAACAGGGTGACAGTGGTTTCACTATCCTGTTCAATATGAACGTTTTTTACATGCGGAAATTCAGTAAAATCAGCGGTGACGCTAACGGGCCGTTTTTCCGTATCAAGATTGTGGATCGTGATGTTCGCATCTTGGGGCAGAAGGGCGCCGCGCCACCCGCGCGGACGAAAAGGCGAAATAGGGGTTAATGCCATCACATTGGACCCCAGCGGGATAATCGGGCCGCGTACAGACAGGTTATACGCCGTTGATCCAGCCGGCGTTGCGGCCAAAATACCATCACCGATCAGATGATCAAGGCGTGTTTGACCATTGATATCAATCCGCAGGTGGGCCGATTGACGCGTTTGGCGATAGATAGAGACCTCGTTATACGCATGCGCTTGATGAACCGTGCCATGAATATCGGTTGCGACCAGACGCAGGGGGTGAAGTGCGGCTGCTTCGGCAGCCAATACGCGGTCATGCAGGTCATGTGGGTCATACGGGTTCATTAAAAACCCAATATGCCCACAGTTTAGTCCATAGACAGGTTTTCCCATTGGGGCCAGGGTATGCAGGGCATGCAGCATTGTGCCATCACCCCCCAGGATGATCAGGACATCGGCCGCATGGGGGCCTACATCTTCGTAAAGGGCGGATAGTTCGGCGCGTGCTGCTTGTGCCAGTGGTGTGTCCGATGCAATAAAATGAAATCGTTTCAATGTCATATAACGTGATGCTCCCGCATAAGATGAAAAGTGGATTGAATGTACGAGGATAATAAATGGACACGTTCTGTTCGGCCATACGTGCGGCGTAAAGCGCACAACAGGGACAGATCATGGGTTAAAAGGTTTTTATACGTACGTTTTTGATTCCCGCGCATGCGGTATATCCATCCATTGTGAAAGGATAGGCCAGGCGGGATCTGCCCCCCGCAGGGCATGGAAGGATCAAGAAATAAGGTCATAGCTATAGGATAATATACCTAGATATCAGAATCAAGAAAAAAGGAAAGACAGCCCGCAAAAGCGTATTCTTTTTTATTTCTAATCAAACAGATGAATCGGCCAGGGCCATATCCCCATTCACGGCATATCCCGCAAAGGTCACAAAGTCTGTTCCTGTAATGGTCAAAATTTTTGCGATACTTTCGGTGGATGGCCAGCGTTCCTTGCCATCTGCTGAAAACCTTTTGCTTTTATTGAATGTGGTGGGGTCCAACCCCGCGCGGCGCGCAAGGCCGGATGTGGAATAACCTTTCTCCACAGCCAGACGATCAATAGCAAACCAAATTTGTGCGTGACTCAACATACTTCAGATTGTCCCATGACTCGGCGAATTTAGTAATAGGAAAATAATCAAAATTTGTCTTGACAAATAGGAATATATCCCTTTATATAAGAACATAACACGAACAGAAGGAAAAAACAAGATGGGATATGACATATCGCGTCCAAAAACAAGGCCGGCTGGGGGGATAGGCACCCTGCAAAAAGAGGATGGAATTCCTTTCGATTCGGTCGAGGATGCCTGGTTTTGGTTTATGGCGGCCCAAATGGCGCGGGCAGATGGGGCGGTTTTGAAATCAAAGATGTCCAAAATCCCGCGGCCGTGCGAACCGGTTGATATTTTCCAAATCGTCAATCGTTTGTATCGCGGGCGGTTATTGGTGCGGGACCATGTGATGGTTATGGCCCATTATGGGCGTAGAGGATCGGCCCCGGATGACCGCAGGCCAACCGAGCGGCGCGCGCGTTTTTTGTGGCAAGAGGCCATGAAACGGTTGGGGTCCCGTTTGTGCGCCCGGGGGATTGTCACGCGAGGAGAAAAGGAAAGACAGTCATATGATGGCAGTACTCTCCTTGCGAGACATCCTTCTTCGTCCCCCTCATGTGTGCCGGAGTTTTTGCGATGATGTCATGTCCAAAAGATCAAAAAATATGGGTTGTCTTTTGCGATGCTCCACCATTTTGGTATGTACGGTTTTTGAAATCCGGGTTTCGTCACTGCTTTGTTGTTTTAAAAACGGAAGAGGCGTGGATTACGATTGATCCGTTGCTGACCCATATGGCGGTGATGACTCATCCTGTCATTGGCGGGTTTGATGTTCCCTCTTTTTTGGCGCGGCAAGGCATGCATGTCATTCGTATTTTAAAGCCGAAAAAATCAGGTCAAATGGGATGGGTCCAGTTGCCGTTTTTATCCCTTTGTACCTGCGTTGGACTTGTTAAACGCATGCTGGGGATATGGATGCCATTTGTTTTAACGCCGCATGCACTTTATCGCACCCTCTTGACAAATTTTTATATAGAAAAGGAAAAATCATGACACAAACACCAATGAATACATCGGTTCATTCAATTTTAAAAAGATATAAAAAGGCGGCGGATGAACGATCATCCTGGCAATCGTTATGGCAGGATTGTTATCGGTATACGGTTCCGGAACAGGCCAATTTTTTTGGGTTTTCATCTGTATCCATGCGGCAGATGCGCGATCATTTATACGATGCAACGGCGGGCGATGCAGCCGAACAGCTGGCGGCATCTATTTTGGGATATTTGGCGCCGCCGTGGTCGAACTGGCTGGGGATTGTACCGGGAAATCAGGTGCCGGATGACCGTAAAAAGGATCTATCGGCTGTGCTGGAACAGGCGGCGCAGGTTGTTTTATCGCGTCTGGATCAATCGAATTTTGCTTCTGAACTTCATCAATGTCTGATGGATCTGGTGGTGGGCGGCACGGCCTGCCTTCATGTGGGCGCATCCACACCCGATAGTCCGGTTCCCTTTGTTTTACGTGCGGTTCCGCTGTATGAAGCGGTGATGGCGGCGGATGAAAACGGGAATTTGACATCGTTTTATCGGCTGCGCGATGTACATAAAAATGAAATCATGGCTTTAATTCCAGAAAGCAAAAAAGAAGATGATCGTTTTAAGTTTATGTCTCATGCATCTGATGATTCTGTGTTTCAAATTTTGGAGTTTTCGGAAAAGGACAAAAAAGGCTATCAAACAGGTTTAATTTTATTATCTGATAACACGGATCCAATAATTGTGCAGCATGCATATGCGGCACATTCTCCGTTTATTATGTTTCGTTGGATGAAAATGGCGGGCGAAAACTATGGACGCTCTCCAGTCATGAAGGTGCTGCCTGATATCAAAACAGCGAATAAGGTTGTCGAACTGATTTTGAAAAACGCATCCATCGCGGTCACGGGTATTTGGCAGGCCGATGATGATGGCGTTTTAAATATCAGTACTGTGGATTTGGTTCCAGGCGCTATCATTCCAAAAGCGATGGGATCTGCGGGGCTGACGCCGCTGCAAATGCCGGCGCGATTTGATGTGTCGCAATTGGTTTTGGATGATTTACGTGCGCGCATTCGTCACGCGATGCTGACCGATCGATTTTCGCAATTTGATGGCCGGCGTATGACTGCAACGGAAGTAAACGAACGGTCCGATGATATCTTTATGATCCTGAGTGCTGTATATGGACGCCTTCAATCTGAACTTTTGGATCCGCTGGTAAAAGTTTTGTATGGCTTGATGCGCGATCGAGGCGATGTGCCGGATCTGCCGCTTGATGGTCGATATGCGCAAATTGTTTTTCGGTCGCCGCTTGCACGGCTTCAGGCACGTAAAACGCTGGCTCCTCTTTTAGAATGGATGGACCAGGCGATGCAGCTTCCGGGCGATACAGCCGCGCGGCTGAATACAGATGCGCTTCTTGATTATGCGGCGGATATCATGGGGATTCCGGGGCATTTCATCATGCCAAAAGCGGCTATACAAAATAACGAAAATACAAATGTCCATTCACAGTAAAAGGAGTATAAAATGGATCAAGATATGAACGAAAATACCAATAAAACAGATGTTTTTCACCAGATAGGGAATGACGTTGATAATAGGGCACAAGATACCGTACGCCCTGGCCACATCCCGGAAAAATTTTGGGATTCGAAAAATCAAACGGTGCGGATTGATGCATTGATCAAATCGTATTTGGAACTGGAAAAGCGGTTTTCAAAACTTGTCCACGAAACGGCAATGTCTGAAAAAGAGGGGAACCTAGATACAGAACATGAGATGTCTGTAAAGCCAGAAGAACAGAAAAAAGGAACCTATCCAAAATCACCGGACGAGTATGCAATCACATGTGCGCATACGTATTTTAAACCGGATCCTGAACTTAACGCACATTTTCATGAACTGGGGATGACAAATGAACAGGTCCAGGCGGTATATGATGCAGCATTGCAAAAAATGATTCCGTTTATGATGGATATGGTCTCGGATATGCGCGCTGAACAGGAATTGAACAACGTCATTGCTTATTTCGGCGGGGCAGAGCAGTGGGGAGAAATTGCCCCGCGGCTCTATGCTTTTTTGCAGAAGAATATGCCATCCGATATTGCTGAAAAAATGGCCCAGTCTGCTGACGGTATTAAAATGGTGCACCGCATGATGATGGCCAGTACAGGCGGGGTTGTTCCATTTGGAGCGGGCGGTAAATCCCCGCAAACAATCGAACAAATTTATGCCTTGATGCGGGATCCAAAATACTGGCGCGATCATGATCCGGCGATCATGGAAAAAGTATCATCCGGGTTTGGCGATTATTACGGCGGATAAACGTATATAAGACAAACGAGTATCGAGATTTTTGTAAAAACAGGAATCTCGATATATCTTTAGAAAAAAAGGATTTTTGATATAAACCGTGGTTTAAATCAACCCTTCGTTTCGAAAACTGTAAATTGATTTCCGGGCAACAATCAGATGGTCATGTAAAATGATGCCAAAGGGCCGCGCCGCTGCAATGACCGTTTCGGTTAATGTGATATCATCCTTGCTGGGTTTCGGATCACCGCTGGGATGATTATGCACCATGATCATCGCGGTGGCCCCCAGTTCAAGCGCACGTTTCATAATTTCACGGGGATAAGCGGGGGTGTGATCCACCGTTCCGGTTTGCTGTACTTCGTCGGCGATCAGTTCATTTTTCTTGTTTAAAAACAAAAGCCGCAGTTCTTCGCGCACCGCATGTGCCATGCTGGCATACACATAATCAAGAAGGCGTTGCCACGAATTTAAAACAGGACGCCCCATAACATCCGCGCGGATCATGATCTGGGCTGCCGCTGCCACCGCTTTGATCGCGGCTGCAGACGTATCCGATAATCCTTTCACACGCACAAGGTCTTCCAGCGGCGCATGAAAAACAGCCGCCAAAGACCCATATTGGGCGATCAGTTTTTTGGCAAGTGGTTTGACATCGCGCCTGGGGATTGCCATGAACAGGATCAGTTCCAGAAGTTCATAATCCGCAAGTGCATCCACCCCGCCGCGCATGAATCGTTCGCGCAGACGATCACGGTGCCCGGTATAGTGGGGCGTATCATCCGCCGCAGAAGGATCACGCGGTGATCCGTTATGGGGAAGGGGGGGTATGCGGACTTTTTGATCAATAGGCATTTTAAAAGGCCCTATACGATATGGGGCGAATATCCAGCATGTTTTTTATTCAAGTTTAATACGGCGGTTTATGCAGGTCCCTTGGTGACAACGTAAAAATTTCATACCCTGTTTCGGTTACGGCCAATGAATGTTCAAATTGTGCGGACAGCGATCGGTCGCGGGTCACGGCTGTCCACCCATCGGATAAAATCTTGGTCGCAAAATGTCCGGCATTGATCATCGGTTCAATCGTAAAGAACATACCTGGTTTCAGGATCAGCCCGGTTTTAGGTTCGCCATAATGCAAAACGCTGGGCGGTTCATGAAAAATACGCCCAAGGCCGTGGCCGCAAAAATCCTGAACCACTGAAAACCGTGCGCCTTCGGCCACGGTTTGGATGGCATATCCAATATCCCCCAATGTCGCGCCGGGCCGTACAGCGTTAATCCCAGCCATCATGGATTGGTACGTGACCTCAACCAGATTGCGGGCCTTTACCGAAACCTTATCGCCCACCAGGTACATGCGGCTGGTATCCCCATGCCATCCATCCACAATGACGGTGACGTCGATATTGACAATATCACCGTTCTCGAGTTTTTTCAGGCCCGGGATGCCATGACACACCACATGGTTAATGGACGTGCAGATCGATTTTGGAAAGCCGCGGTAATTCAGCGGCGCGGGAATCGCCCCGTGATCCACGATAAAGTCATGGCACAGGCGATCCAGTTCATCGGTTGTGACGCCTGGTTTGACATATGGCGTGATCATATCCAGCGTTTCGGCGGCCAGTCGGCCCGCCACGCGCATACCGGCAAAATCGGCCGGATCAGTGTGATATGTAATTTTCTCGTCAAATGCGCGCATAAATTTTCATCAAAGTGTGATACATTTTATTAACCTCCTTTCGTTATAACGAGGGATCAAGGTTTTTGTCCAGCACATTTACAGAGTAAAAATATGACAACAGAAATGCCAAAGACATATAACGCGGCCCTTGTGGTGATTGGGAATGAAATTCTTTCGGGGCGGACTCAGGATGCCAATACCCCTTGGATTGCTGAAAAGCTGGGCCCTATGGGGGTGCGCCTGGCCGAGGTGCGGGTCGTTTCAGATGAAGAAGATATGATTATCGAGGCCGTCAACGCCCTTCGTGCCCGTTATGATTATGTGCTGACAACCGGAGGAATTGGGCCCACCCATGATGATATTACAACCGCGTCGATGGCGCGTGCGTTTAATGTGCCGGTTGTGATGAACGAAGATGCGCGCGCCATGCTGGCCGCACATTATGGTCCAGATGAATTATCGGGCGTACGATTAAAGATGGCAATGGTGCCAGATGGCGCAAGATTGATTGACAATCCGGTTACAGCGGCACCCGGATATGTTATGGACAATGTTTTTGTTATGGCGGGTGTGCCGCGGATTATGCGCGGTATGCTGGATCATGTGATGAGCATGATGGAAAAGGGAACGCCTTATATCTCGAACACAATTTCCTGCATGCTGCTGGAAGGCCAGATTGCCGAAGATCTGGCGACACTTCAATCCAAATATCCAGATGTAAATATGGGCAGTTATCCCCATTACCGCAGCGGTGTTTTGGGATTGTCATTTGTTCTGCGGGGGATTGATCGCGGGCTGGTTCAAAAAGCAACAGATGATGTGATCGCGATGATCCGTCATCATGGTGATGAACCCCGCGCGATTTCTATTCAATCAAAATAAATAGCGTTATCTGTCTTTATCATACTGATTGATAAACGGTATAAGCGTTAATGTTAGTGCATGCGCGTAAAGATCCGTTCGGGTAATATGATCGCGCGTAAGATATCCAATTCCGCCTTTTCCTGTTTTATGGGCATCAGATCCGAATACACGTTCAAATGCAGGCGAAAGTTCCATGCCGTCCAGGACAAGTTTTGCAACATCGGGATGCAGTTCAAATGTGCTGGCCCAATTAAAATGGATGTGTAAAGGGTTGGCGATTGCACACGCATTGATGACATGGACCCGCCCTTGCTCCCCTTTTAACAGGCCGCTTTCAATACTCACGTAATATGCCGCATCTGGATTCTTG
>CAZQLB010000060.1:0-9618 GCA_964593915.1 uncultured Pseudobdellovibrionaceae bacterium | reverse complement strand
ATTTAACATCGGCTGAAACAAAGGTTCAGCGCCGCCAGGCATTATCTCAATTATCAGGTTCGCTCAGAGATATGTATGATGGGTTTCGGGATCGGATGGTGCGTATCGGTGCGTATACAGAAGCACACCTGGATTTTCCAGACGAAGATTTACCAACCAATCTTTTGGACCAGGTACGTCCCCAAATTGAAACTCTTATAAAAGATATAAATGAACATCTATCAGATTCACATGTCGGGGAACGGGTGCGCGATGGGTTTAAAACGGTTATTATAGGGCCTCCAAACGCTGGAAAATCAACTCTGTTAAATGCGCTTTCAATGCGGGATGTTGCGATTGTATCCCCCATACCCGGGACGACACGCGATGTGATTGATGTTCATCTGGATATTGGTGGATATCCGGTTGTGTTGTCAGACACGGCTGGAATCCGATCTGGTACATCCGATCTGATTGAAGCCGAAGGCATACGCCGGGCAGGAGAGCGGATTAAAGAATCAGATATTCAGATTTTTGTATTTGATGTTTTAGAAATTTTATCTGAAAAGATTGATTTTTCACTTTTTCCAGATCCAGCAGAAGGAAGTATCCTGGTTTTAAACAAAATGGATCAAATAGATATTGAAAAAGATAATTACGATAAAATCCAAAAAATACTTCCCCCCTGTTTTCAGATGATTCCCCATGTGATGGTATCGCTTAAGGAAAAAGGGGAAACCGATAAAATTACGTCCGCAATACGAACCTATCTTGAAAGAATAAGTGCCGGTTACGAAGGGGCGATTTTAACACGTGCGCGTCATCGCGAAGCCCTGATAGAAGTTATATCTCATTTAAATACAGCTGCGCATCAAAAAGAACCAGAGTTATTGGCCGAAGAATTGCGTGCGGCAATTCAACAAATGGGGCGTATCACGGGACGTGTCGATATTGATGATATTTTGGATATTATTTTCCGTGATTTTTGCATTGGCAAATAAAATGGATAAACGTTGTGCGTATTGATTTATTTACATCTGTTATTGACAACTTTGGCGACGCCGGAATTGCCTATGGGTTATCTTATGCGTTGTCCTGTAATCCAGATATGGATGTGCGCCTTTTTATTGATAAAAAAGACGTATTGTTTCGTTTAATCCCAGAAGATCAGATAAGGGCAGGTCATCCATCCTCTTGTTTAACGATTAAATCATATGCTGATGCCTGTGATTTATCCTTTTATACAGATCCTTCTTTTCGGGTCGCTGATTGTGTCATTGCTGTGATCGCCGGAAGAGTACCAGAGTTATATCTGGACCAAATGGAACAATCAAATACGCCGCATGCCTATTTCCTTTATGAATATTTGACATTTGAAGCATGGGCGCAAAATACACATCTTTTGCCATCGCCGCATCCATCAAAAAATATAACACAATATTATTTTTATCCTGGCGTTTTAGATGGGATGGGCGGCGTTTTATTTGCGCCGAATGAAAGCCCCATATCCTTGCCGGTTGACCAAAAATCAACGGGTCAAAATATCTTTCGGGTTTTGATTTTTTGTTATGATACGCCTATGATCGAAAGCATTATTAAAGAAATAGCTGATCATGTTTATGATGCGCTGTTTACAGTCATAGAGGGGCCGATTGCAGATCGGTTATCACAAGAAAAAAACAAAATTGAAAACGCTTTATTCAAAACGATACCGTTTGTGCCCCAAAATAATTTTAATGACCTTTTAGGTGCTCATGACATGGTGATTGTCAGGGGGGAAGACAGTTTAACCCGCGCTTTGGTCGTTGGGCGTCCGCTTATCTGGCATATATATCCTCAGGAAAATGGGGCTCATCTTGATAAAATAACGGCATTTTGTGACTGGTATACCAAAGGTTGGCCAGAAGACGTCCAAAAATCGTTTTTGAACATCCACCTGATTTTGAACGATTTTATGCCGCAAGAAGGGATAAAATATGTGATTAACATATTGTTTTTAAATAAGAATTTATGGATTGAAACGGCACAAAGACATGCCCATACCCTTCAGAAAAAAGGGTCAGCCGCACAAAACCTAGTGGATTTTTGGCAAAAACTTCGCTAAAACCACGAGCGGATAGCAAACTTACATACAAAAAGGATGGTTTGAACATGAAAATCGCACAAGAGCTACGTGGTGGTAACGTTATTATGATCCAGGGGGAGCCATGGGTCGTTAAAAAGGCTGAATTTAATAAATCGGGCCGTAACGCTGCGGTGATGAAATTGAAACTGCAAAGCTTGCTGAAAGGCACATTAACAGAGACAGTTTATAAAGCAGACGAAAAATTCGAAGATATTGTGCTGGATAAAAAAGAAGTAACCTACAGCTATTTTGGTGATCCAAGTTATGTGTTTATGGATTCTGAATACAACCAGCATGAAATTGATGCTGAAATTCTGGGCGATGGTATTCATTTCCTGGACGAAGGCATGCCCTGCGAAATGGTATTTTACAATGGCCGCGGTATTTCGGTTGAATTGCCAACGATTGTTGTTCGTGAAATTGAATATACGGAACCAGCTGCGCGTGGTGATACATCGGGCAAAGTCACAAAAACAGCACGTCTTGTTGGCGGATATGAAATTAAGGTTCCTGCCTTTATTGAGATGGGCGAAAAAATTGAAATTGATACACGCACGGGCGAATACAGAAACCGTGCAAAATAATAAATTCAAAAGTTAAACAAAAAACCCCGGGATGATCCGGGGTTTTTTATGAGGAGGAAAAAAAGTATTTTAAACCAATCCATGTTTCTGCCGATAATGACCAATATCAACAACAACAGATCCGGTTCCATTGGCTTGAATTTTCCGATCGGCATGAGATGGTGTATAAACCGGGAAAGACAAAACCTCGCCCATCGGTTTTGATGATTCTTCGTCCAATTTTTCCTGGACATCCATCAATGTTTTTTCTGTCTGGCGGAATGATTGTTCAAATTTGATAAACCACAAAAAGTTTGCATTGGAACGATCGCGGATATCTGTAAACATCGGATCTGCCATAATTGTTGCGGCATGCGCGGACAGATAGTTTTTCCCGAAAGGAACGGATCCCAACGTGGATAAAATCTGCTGCGTCAGAACCCGTGATGGTTCACTTTCACCGGCTTTTGATACATATCCTTGATAATCAGAAAGCATTTCCTGTATCAATTTCCGATCATAGCTGCGGCATCGTTCAGACATGAACCATGATTCAAACACAGCAGCCATTGCGCGGCCATTATTAATTGCACGGAAGTCTGAAAGAGCTTCGCGCGCAAAGGCACGTGCCAAATCATGGTTATCCCCGGTTTCTAGCGCACACCATACCGCCCTTTGTCCGGATAATTTGAGTTCCCATGCAACACGTACCATTATTGTCATTAAATCTGCCGCCTGAACACGATTTATGACAATCGCTTGATCCGGGTGGAAGAGAAGAGGGTGAAGAAGCGTCCCATTCCGGTGTTGCCACACACGTCTGAGTTCACGAATGAGTAAAAGCGCCTGATCTGTTTCGGTCAGCAAGGGACGCATTGAAATAATCGATTGATGACGATCATAGAAAGCGGCTTCGGACTGCTGCGTTATTTCAATACGGACGCCATGATCAAATGCAAATTCTAAAAGAGCGGTTGCCATACGGCTGTTTTTCAAAAGCTGTACGGTATCGGCCAAGTTGGTCTGAACAGGACCATCCGTCAAACCGAACTGTTCTGCGAATAGTTTTTCTGTGTTCACGACTTCATCCGGTGTCAGATCTCGTAAGTGAGCATCCACAAGGTCTTCTGTTTGCTTGGGATGGAGGCCTAATTCAAAAAGAAGGGCATCATCGATAAATTCTTCTTCGTTAATATTGGCATCCAGATAAAACAAAGGTTCTTCGCTGATATATGTACAGCGAACGGGCTGGTCGTTATTTAAGGTATACGCCAGCTTGGTTTGTTTGACCGGAGCCATTATCTCCGTATGAGGGTCATGTGGTTCGTACATTTTTATATTCCTTGCGGACACGCAAAGGGGTTAAATGGATTCTGCCAATAAATTGTTTCTTGATATCTCCAGTATCGCGCGGACACAGTTAAAGTTTCCCTACGAACAAGAGGGAATGGGTGGAATTTTCTTCTTTTTTTTCGCTGAAAATTTAAGGGTTTAGAAAGAAAAACCCTATTATTTTTCGTAATCTATCCTTTTGGACAGAAAAAAGATAAAAAACGAAAAAATATCCCCCTATGTACAAGTTCTGCCAAAAACGATATGAATAAATCCAACAAATTCATCGAAAAAATAAGGACGGCGATCGTATGAAATTCACGTTTTCCTGGTTAAAAGACCATCTTGAAACAACAGCTTCTCTGGATGAAATTGCATCTGGATTGACCCGTTTGGGGCTGGAAGTTGAAGGGATTGAAGATCGCGCCGCTGCACTTTCTCCTTTTTGTGCGGCTTATGTTGAAACAGCGGTGCGTCATCCCGATGCTGATCGGCTTCAGGTTTTGACCGTTAAAACGGTCAATGGATCCCTTCAGGTGGTCTGCGGCGCGCCAAATGCCCGGGCGGGTATGATGGGGATTTTCGCGCCTGCCGGATCCGTTATCCCAAAGACAGGGGATGTTTTGAAAAAAGGCATGATCCGCGGTGTTGAAAGCAATGGGATGATGGTATCCGAAGCGGAAATGGGCCTGTCGGATAACCATGAAGGAATTATTGAAATTGATCCAAAAACACCCATGGGCACTCCCTTGGCGGATGTTTTGGGCCTGAACGATCCTGTGATTGATATTAAACTCACTCCCAACCGTGGAGATTGCGCAGGGGTGCGCGGAATTGCCCGGGATTTGGCGGCGGCAGGGTATGGTACGCTTAAACCGCTTTCTTATACAGGAGACGTACAAGGAACGTACGCCTGTCCTTTATCTGTGGATTTTCAATTTTCACCAGAAAATGCGGATGCCTGTTCTTTGTTCGCGGGTCGTTTGGTCCGCGGTGTGAAAAACGGCCCCTCTCCCAAATGGATGCAGGATCGGTTAAAAGCGATTGGCCTGCGCCCCATTTCTGCGCTGGTGGATATTACAAATTATATGACGATTGATTTGAATCGTCCCCTTCATGTTTTTGATGCGGCCAAGGTAAAAGGAAACGTACATGTACGTCTTTCTAAAACAGGCGAAACACTGGATGCACTGAACGATAAAACGTACACACTGAATGACCAAATGACTTGTATTTGTGACGACGCAGGGGTGATGGCGCTGGGCGGCGTGATGGGGGGATCCCAAACCGGATGTACCGAACAGACAACGGATGTTTTTATTGAATCTGCTTATTTTAACCCCCTGCGTACAGCGCGTACAGGCCGTACGCTTGCTCTTGATTCAGATGCCCGCTATCGTTTTGAGCGGGGTGTGGATCCGGCCTTTACACTTCAAGGATTGGATATCGCAACCCAGCTGGTGATGACAATTTGCGGCGGCGATGCCAGCCGTCCCGTTATTACCGGAACAGGTCCAGCAGCCCCTGCGGCTATTGCATATCGCTCTTCCCGCGTACAATCGCTTGCAGGGGTTGATATTGTACCAGATCGGCAAAAGGCAATTTTAGAGACGTTGGGATTTCATGTAAAACAATCCTCTGCTGCCGAATGGGCGGTAACAGCACCCACCTACAGACCGGATATAGAGGGCGAAGCCGACTTGGTCGAAGAAATCATCCGCGTTTATGGGTACGAACACATCCCGGCGCAATCTGTATTACCAGACGGTATTTCCGCCAAACCAGCGGAAACGTCCTTGGGTCTGATGGCAAAGGCCGTTCGCGCCGCCCTGTGTGCCCGGGGGATATCGGAAAATGTAACATACTCGTTTATCTCTGCCGCGCATGCTCAATTATTTGGATGGGATCCAGAAAAACAACCCGGTCTGCGTTTAAAAAATCCGATCAGTGTGGATTGGGACACCATGCGGCCCAGCATCATTCCAGGCCTTTTGATATGTGCAGGCCGGGCGGATGCCCGCGGAATGGGTGGCAGCGCATTGTTCGAAGTAGGGCCGACATTTCGTTCCCCCAAGCCAGATGGTCAAGATATATGCGTATCGGGTATCCGTCATTTGATGATGGGACAACCTCATTGGGCCGATAAAAACCAAAACCGGGCACCAGATGTATATGATGCCAAGGCCGATGCTTTGGCCGCATTGGAATCGGCCGCCGGGTTATCGAGCGACAAGGTCCAAATCGACCGGGCAGGCTTGCCGTCTTATTACCATCCGGGACGCGGCGGGGTGATCAAACAGGGCGCGGTCATTATCGGATATTTCGGGGAAATACATCCATCTATTTTGGAACAGATGGATATCAAAGGTCCCGCAATCGGGTTCGAAGTATTCCTGAATAATTTACCGATGCAAAAAAAGAAATCGGCATCAAAAGGCGTATTGAAACGTTCTGCCCTGATGCCGGTGGACCGAGATTTTGCCTTTATTGTCAAAACGGATGTGCCTGCAGATGGACTGATCCGTGCTATTCGCCTGGTGGACCGAACGCTGATTACAGATGCGCGTGTCTTTGATGTTTATGCGGGTAAAGGGGTTGATGATGGTCATACATCGCTGGCTGTTCGTGTTACATTACAGCCCATGGAAAAAACCCTGACCGATGCGGATATAGAGGATATATCAGGAAAGATTATCAAAGCAGCTGCC
This sequence comes from uncultured Pseudobdellovibrionaceae bacterium, assembly GCA_964593915.1. GTDB lineage: Bacteria > Pseudomonadota > Alphaproteobacteria > Micavibrionales > Micavibrionaceae > CAZLPZ01. The sequence goes on along the minus strand of CAZQLB010000060.1, from coordinate 2,911 downwards.
GATAAAACAGGGGCGCGCCTGCGGGCATAAATAGAAGAGCATTCCAAGATTAAAAATCAAACGCGCTTTGCGGGTTTTGATGGGCTGTGTCTGTACGGTTTAAATCTTCCTCACGCGTCTTAAAAAGGCTTAAAATATGCTTTTCTCCGTTGCTTTGAAGTTTTGTAGAAATTTTTCTGATTTTGTCTATCTCTTGTAACACGCGCGCGTTGGATAAAGAGGGCCCAATCCGATCATCCGATAAAAGAAATTCAGCAATGTCCATTTGGTTATGATGCAGGGCGCAGGACAAAGGACACTTCCCTTTATGTGTTTCAAGGGTGGGATCTGTTTCTGGATGGTTTAAAAAGGTTTTGATAAGGCTTTTTCGTCCCTCAAGAACCGCGTGATAAAGCGGTGTTTTTCCGGCTTCATCTTGAATGTTTGGATTTACCCCGTGCTGAAGAAAAAAGGAAACAGCGGCCCCATCCCCCCTGTGACCAATCGGTGAAGAGCCCCTGTTTTGGACGGGGATGGTTGTATATCAAGGGATATGCCATTTTTGGTCAGTACTTTTAAAAGATCGGATCTTTTTGCCTTGGCAATTTTAACGATCAATTGGGTCAAGTATTCCGGATAGTCTTTTGGATCTGTATCTTTCCATGACAGATAATGGCCCACATCGTTGGATAAGGGCTGAAGAATTTCAGCGTTTATATGAACAGAATCGTTGCTGGCAGGGAACAGTGATGGAAGGTGCATTCTCTGTTTCGGATCCTGTACAGAAGATGTCCGAAAAGGAGTGCGCAAAGAAGGAGTGCCCAAAGGTGGTGCATATCCGGCCATAGACAAAGGTCCTCTTGGTGGTGCCGGAACTCAACGTATCATTATTATGGTAATATTGTCAACTACTATAAAAATAGTTTTGAAGAAAGGCGGGTGGTTTATATAGCTATACGCCTTTTATTTTCTTCTTTTCTTCATCAACAACGGATTTTCGGGATAGTTTTCCTATAAACGTCCGAGGAAGCGGTTCTGTGCGGAATTCAATATCCCGGGGCATTTCCATGGGGGAAAGCTTGTCCTGCAGAAAAGCCTTCATGGTAAAGGGAGACATTTCAAATCCGTCTTTCAGAACGATCCAGGCCTTGACCCGTTCGCCGCGTTCTTCATCCGGAAGACCAGCCACAATACATTCCTGAACATCTGGATGCTCATAAATAGCCTCTTCGACAGTACGCGGATAAACATTGTATCCATTTGTAATAATCATATCTTTGATCCGGTCAACGATATAGGTATATCCATCCGGATCAATATAACCAATGTCCCCGGTCTTCAGACGACTATCTTGAAGCACCTTGTCGGTTTCGTCTGGATTATTCCAATACCCCTTCATCACCTGGGGACCGCGGATACAAATTTCACCCTTTGTCCCTTGGGGCAAGAGAGTGCCAGAGTCTGGATCCACAATTTCTGTGACCGTTTGTGGAAGCGGCAATCCAATGGAGCCGGGCTTGTTTACTCCATGAAGCGGATTCACATGGGTCACAGGGGATGTTTCGGTTAATCCATATCCTTCAACCAGGATACAACCTGTATTCTTTTCAAAGTTCTTTTTAACCTCGATGGGCAGTGGCGCGCCGCCTGAAATACAATGGCGCAGAGATGTTAAATCATATTTCTTTAAATCCGGATGGTGATTGATTGCATTAAAAATTGCTGGAACAGCTGGAAAAAGGGTCGGGCGACGCCGATGAATAAGGGAAAGTGTTTCGTTGATATTGAACCGCGGCAGGGCAATAATCTCCAGCCCTTTTAAAACACTCAGGTTCATAACAGCCGTCATTGAAAAGACATGAAAGAACGGAATAACGCCCAGCATACGCTCATTCCCGTTTTTACAATCGGTAAACCACATGGCGCACTGCTGGGCATTTGCGGTAATATTCGCGTGGGTCAGCATGGCGCCCTTTGGTGTTCCAGTTGTTCCCCCGGTATATTGTAAAAGCGCGACGTCATTGACGGGGTCAATCTCTACATCCTGAACAACCCCATCATTCTGAAGGAAGGTCCAAAGCGGGATATGTCCCGATCCTGTATTGATACGGGTATAGTCGTGAACCTTGAACATCCGAAAAAGAATGCTTTTAGGAAAAGGGAGCATATCGGCAAAGGACGCCACAATAATTTTTTCAAGGCATGTGTCAGGGGCAATTTTATTAAGTTTTGTATAGATGAGTTTCAGGTTGGTTGTAAAAACAGCCCGGACCCCACTGTCATTCATGCGATGTTTTAATTCAGTTTCGGCATAAAGGGGATTAAAATTAACAATAATGGCTCCGGTTCGAGCTATTCCATAGTAGGCAGCAAGGTAAAGAGGGCAATTCGGTAATAAAATACCAACACGATCTCCTTTTTTTATCCCTATTTTCTGTAATCCAGACGCGATGTGATCGGCCATGCGCGCAATATCTTCCCACGTGGACCGAGCACCAAGGAAATCAAAAGCAGGAAGACCGCCATATCGGGCGCGTGTATCTGCGAGCATATCGTATAAGGGGCGCAGCTGGATAAGGCTATCCCATTGGATTTCCTTTGGATAATGAGGCATATGAGGGGGGTGAGGCATGGTCATGAAACGATTTGTTTTCCTTATTTATTTTTGAATATACCTTATATATATCCCCTTAGCATAGCGGTAAAAAAGTTATAAAAAGGTAACTGACCACAGGGGAAAATAAAAAACACGTGTTGCTATGCAATAGAAGGGATCGTCTGTCTATTTTCCGAAAGAAATAAAATTATACTTGCATTTTCGGTATAAAGGAGATATAACACAAACCAACAACATTCAATTTGTCTTGCTCTTCCCTTATTTATGTTAATCTTTTTGTGGGATTTACCTGGGGTATCAGGGGCGGTACGGGTT
>CAZQLB010000059.1:0-9620 GCA_964593915.1 uncultured Pseudobdellovibrionaceae bacterium | reverse complement strand
TTTGTATCCTCTACCTTCACGGGTAAAAAGGTCCCCGCCCCGACATGAAGAGTGACGTACACCATACATACACCCATTTCTTCTATTTTTTTCAATAGATTAGGCGTGAAATGAAGACCGGCCGTAGGCGCAGCAACGGCCCCATCCCGGCGGTTATAGACTGTTTGATAATCTTCATTGTCTTGATCGTCAATATTCCGTTTCTTAGCAATATAGGGGGGGAGCGGCATGTGGCCGGCCGCGATCAAGGCCTGTTCCATTGTTTTATCTTCTGAAATCTGAAAACAAATGGTTACAGATCCATCATCATTTTTCTGTTCAATTTCTGCATATAACTCATTATTAAATATAATTTTTTTTCCTGTACGTGCGCGGCGTGCATTTTTCATGAAGGCCAACCACCTTGTCAGGTCCAATCGTTTATGCAGGGTAATTTCTGTTTTTGCGTCCCCTATTGTGCCGTAAAGACGGGATGGAATCACCCGGGTGTCATTCATGACAAGGGCGTCCCCGGACTTCAGCCATGTGGGCAAATTATAAGCCCAGTTATCCTGTACGTCTTCTCCATCCGGGGCGCCGATAATCAATTGCCGGGCGTGGTCCCGAGGAACAGCAGGCCGCAGGGCGATACAATCATCCGGTAAATCAAAATCAAACAGGGAAATATCCATATAAAGTCTCAAGCCAAGCGTGTATGTGTAGAATACAGAAGCGTACGTCCCATTTTAATCAGGCATATTTGCCCGCGTAAACAATGAAAAAAAGTTATTATTACATATAGTTATCATATTTTCTTCATTTTGTTTCTTAATATCAGCCAATATCTTTAATGTATGGGTCATTAGCGCAGGTTCGTTCACCTTGCCGCGGTAGGGTTCGGGCGCCAGATAGGGCGCATCTGTTTCGATAAGCAAGCGATCCAGGGGTATGTCCGCCGCAATATCACGTAATTCAGTTGCTTTTTTAAATGTCAGAATACCAGATAGAGAAATATAAAATCCGATATCTAGAGCCTGTTCCATGAGCCAGCGGGTGCCCGAAAAACAGTGCATCACCCCCCGTACGCGTGTGTTGGTCCCGGCCCCTTCCTCTTTCAAAATCTGAATTATGTCCTGATCTGCATCCCGGGCATGGATGATCAATGGAAGATCTGTTTCGGCCGCCGCCCGAATATGTTTCCGAAAACTTGTGGCCTGAACGGCACGATCTGAATGGTCATAATAATAATCAAGACCCGTTTCACCAATTCCAATCACACGGGGATCGCTGTTCGCCCGGTCCACAATATCCTGGGTGGTCAGGGCCATTTCAGACGGTATGGATGATTCATGGGGATGGGTCCCCACACTACACCATATGTCCGGGTTTTGACGTGCGACCGACAAAAGAGTATCAAATTCCCGGGTAATTTCACAGCAAATGGTGAGCGCCCCCCCTACTCCAGCCGTACGTGCGCGATCCATAATGGTACGTACATCCCCCAAAGGAAGGATATTTTCGTGGATTAAATGGCAGTGACTATCGATCAGGCCTGTCATATTTTTCCCTATCAATCCATAAACTTAAGCAGCTGTATCCTGGATTTCAATCCGCGGATAAACCCCTGTTGGCGCCGGCAAAGATGTTCCGGGTGCAATAGGCGTATTCAAATACGTAAACGTCCGTTCAGTTTCCGGTACGGCCAACTGGTCCAGCATTTGGGTGCTTGCTTTTGGTGTCAACGGCTGCATGGCAATCGCCAAACACCGAATAACATCGGTTAAGACGTACAGCACCGTTGCCATACGTACGAGGTCCGTCTTTTTTAATGTCCAAGGCGCCTGGGCATCAATATAAATATTTGCGTCTGTCGCAACGCGCTGGATTGCATCAATCGCCTTGTCAAAACGCTGGATCTCCAATTCGGACCGTACGTCTTTAATCATTTGTGTACGTGCCGCATCCAAAAGTGCGTGATCATCCGGGGTCAAAACCCCCGGAGAAGGGATTTCTCCCCCCGCATTTTTGGCAATAAAGCTAAGGGTTCGCTGCGCCAGGTTTCCCAGATTATTCGCAAGATCATTATTCAGCCGCATGGTGATATTTTCCAGATGAACATTTCCATCATTTCCAAACGGGATCGTGGATAACAAGGCATAGCGGGTCCCCTCCACTCCAAATCGATCAACCATTTCCTCTGGCCAGATGACATTCCCCCATGACTTGGACATTTTACGGCCATCCCCGGAATTTAGCCATCCATGCGCAAAAATGCGTTTTGGCGGCGGCAATCCCGCTGACATCAAGAAAGCAGGCCAGTAAACCGCATGAAAACGCAAAATATCCTTACCCAGCATGTGTAAAACCATGTGATCCGGGTTAGAAAGCAGGTCTTTTGGCCAAAATGTGGTCATTTTTTCGGAATCTATATCGGGATACCCCAGTGCTGTTATATAATTTGTGAGTGCATCCACCCACACGTACATCACATGTTCTGGGGCATCTGGCACAGGTACACCCCATTTAAAGGTGCTGCGCGAAATCGCCAGGTCCTTCAGTCCCCCACGAACGAAACTCAGCACTTCATTCCGGCGTGATTCGGGCAAAATAGCCTGTGGATTCTGTTCGTAATAGGCCAAAAGCCGGTCCTGAAACGCTGAAAGCCGGAAAAAGTACGATTTTTCCTCCATCCACTGCACTTCTGAGTCAAAAGGTGAGAGTTTTTCGCCGTTTGGACCTGTTTTAAGCTCGTCTTCTGCGTAATAGGCCTCATCCCGCTGGGCGTACCACCCGGCGTACGTGCCTTGATACACATCCCCAGCCTGTTCCATCCGGGTCCACAGGGCCTGCGCCGCCTGTTTATGCCGGGGTTCGGTTGTGCGGATAAAATCATCATTCGAAATCCCAAGCATAGGCAGGAGATCTCGGAAATTCTGGGATACCTTGTCGGCAAAATCCTGGGGGGCCATCCCCGCCTTTGCCGCAGACTGGGCCACTTTTTGCCCGTGTTCGTCCGTTCCCGTTAAATAAAAAACACGTGCGCCATCCAAACGGTGAAACCGCGCCAAGACATCACACGCAATTGTTGTGTAGGCGCTGCCGATATGTGGGCGGTCATTCACATAAAAAATAGGGGTTGTCACATAAAAAGTTTTCATGATTGTCCACATCCAGAAAGTTAGGCCACTTATACATTAGAGCGTATCAGACGTCATAATAAAACGAGCCGACATCAACGCCTGCCCCACATCCAGTGCCGCTGTACGCGTCTTTGCAAAATGGTCCTGTAACTTATCATAGAGTGATATCCATTTGCCAAGCGAAAAATCATCAATTATGCGCGAAACATCCGGATTCTGAACCAAATCGGCCAGAAAAAGGCGGTGCTGCGGGTCTGTTTTCGCCCGAACAGAGGATTTTATCCACCACATCCATAACTGAATATTCAGGGACAAGGCCTTGGCCGCATCGTCGCTTTTCAAGGAAAGGGGTGTGATAAACGCCTGCCACGCAGAGTCATTCAAATCTGGCCAGCGATTCCACAGGTCAAAAAACGTTCCTGTCGTGGCCATAACATTCTGGGATATCCATTCACCGACCTGCCCCGGACATCCATCGGTCAAGGCAGAAAGCCATTTCAGCTCGTCCGGTTTCGGGGTATAACCCATATTTGATAAGGCCAACGCAAAAAGATCGGGTGAAAGTGGTTTAAAGGCCATCGCCCGTGACCTGGACCGAATAGTGGGAAGCAATCGCCCAATACTATGTGCAATCAGGATCAGAACGGTTTGCGGCGGCGGTTCTTCCAGGATTTTAAGCAAGGCGTTTTGTGCATTCCTGTTCATAAAGTCGGCGTTATCCACAATCACAACGCGCCAGCCGCCATCAATAGATGGTTTAAGGCGCAGAAATTGAGGAACCTTTCTAACCTCATCCACCGGGATGATATCGGATTTGCGGCCCTCATCAGATTCAGGCACACCGCCAATCATCAAAAAATCAGGATGCGCGCCAGCCGCTATTTTCGCGGCGGCAGGGCCGTTTTCGCACAGGCTTAAAGAGTCTGGAAAAGGTGTATCGGGTATGGACGGCAACACAGCCGGCATATCATCCCCGAATAAAGAAGGACCCGTATCCACAGGCATATCCACAGTATTATGCACACGTACAGCCGGATGATCCAGCAGCGTACGCGCCAGTTTAAAAGCAAACGTGGCTTTTCCAACACCGCGAGGCCCATGTAAAATCAGAGCATGGGGCATACGCCCCTGACGGATCAATGAAAGCAAAAGGGTTTCGTGGTCATCGGCACCCAATAACGAAATACCTGCCCCCCCGTTGTCGAGATTCATCATATCATCATGGTCATCAAAGGCCAGGGCGCGCGCCGCAGAACCATCAAATCCAGCATGATAATCCCCTGTACGCGCGCGGCTGCCTTGTGGGGTATCATTCCCCCCAATTAAAAAATTGCCGTCATCGTCCAGAATATCATCATCGTCAAACAAGTTCATTGTTTATGATAGCCCTATTTTCTGTGATAAAGCAGCCCAAATATCCTGTTCCACCGTATCCATGTCTTGTGATGCATCAATCACCACGCAGCGATGCGGATTCCGCCGCGCAATGTCCAGATAGCCGTTACGTATACCCTCATGAAAAGATAAATCCATCATCTCGAAACGATCGTCCATTTTTTCAGTTTTACGTTCATGTAACAGTGTCATTTGAATATCTGACTTTGCCCGTTTTAAGGATGTAATCGGATCTACGTCCAGAATAAAAGTGATGTCCGGTTCAAATGTTCCCAGAGTCAATGTATACACAGTTTGGAAGGCATCTATCCCCGCGCCTTGCCCGATCGCCTGATATAAATAGGTTGAATCTGCATAACGGTCACTCAGAACCGTAACACCCGCATTCAAAGCAGGTTTGATTACTTTTTCCGTGTGTTCATACCGTGCGGTGAAAGCCAGCAGTAATGCAGACAGCGGCAACCAATCACCTTCTGTCTTTCGTACAATTAAATTGCGTAGTTTTTCTGCTTCGGGCGTACCGCCAATTTCACGGGTTTTTAGAACCTGTTCCCCCAAGTTTTGTAAACGTGTGCGCAGGCGTTCGATTTGGGTTGTTTTTCCCCCACCGTCTGGTCCATCGAATACGACAAACAATCCTTTTTCAGAGGATAAATCCACCTTAAATCCCCTTTCCGGTTAGGCGATACATCGTCTTTGCCATTGTTCTTGCAAAAAAGCCCATTTGTGGTACATCCGCGCCCGCAACAAGTGGTAACTGGACAGGGATGCCGCCGTTGCCGCTATCCAGCGTCAAAGTCCCCAGATCATCCCCCTTTTTAACAGGGGCCATCAGGGGTTCCTTGAACGCAGCTGTGATCTTGAAATCGACACCTGCCCCTTTTGGCACCGTAAACATCATTCCATCTTGACCCAAAACAAGAGGAACTGTTGCAGATTGCCCCAGCGCAACTTTTGCGGTCGTAACTTCACGCCCATTTGAATAGGGCGACAGATTTATAAAATTTGCCAACGTATATTCCATGAGCCGCGCCGATTCATCCGCACGTGCTTGCATACTTTTTGTTCCGTTAATAACAAAGACAACGCGCCGACCATCCCGCATTCCTGATCCGATCAAGCCGTATCCTGCCGCTTCTGTATGTCCGGTCTTTACCCCATCCGCGCCGATATTTCGATATAAAAGCGGGTTACGGTTCCCTTGTTTAATATTGTTATAGGTGAATTCTTTCTCACTATAATACTTATAGAAATCAGGGTGTGTTTTAATCAGCGCACGGGCCAAAATAGTTAAATCCCGCGCCGTTGAATAATGTTCCGGATCCGGCCATCCGCTGGCATTCATAAAATGGGTATTGGTCATCCCCAGTTCCTGGGCCTTTTTATTCATGCGCTGGGCAAATGCTTCTTCGGAACCAGACAGTCCCTCGGCCAGAACAACCGTTGCATCATTGCCGGATTGAATAATCACCCCTCTGATCAAATCCTCGACACGGACCTGATCCCCCACGTGGACAAACATTTTAGATCCCTGCATCCGCCATGCCTTTTCCGAAACAGGCAGGCTTTGATCAAGAGTCAACTCATCCGCTTTCAGCGCATCAAAGACGACAAACATGGTCATCACTTTGCTCATGGATGATGTGGGCATTTTCTCATCCGGATTTTTGGACCACAGCACGGTGCCGGTATCAAAATCCATTGCATAACCTTGCGTCACCCCAAGGTCTTCCAAAACGCCAGCACGCCCGGTGTAGGGCATCAATGCCACAACAACAAAGGCAACAAAAGATATCAAAGAAGAAAGGAGAGTGCGATTTATGGTCATTTTATGCGTATCTATTTTTTGTGGTTATACGATCAAAACAAATGCCAGTACATGAAAGTCTGTCATAAAAAGGAGGACAGGCATGTCTGGCTCGTTTGCTTGATAATGTTCGTATTAGGCTATGTTTTTGAAAGGAGGTCAAGAGCATCGGGGGCAAACCCTACAAGTTATCATCAACCATGATCCGGGCGTCAGGGTACCCCCTGTTGATTGTTTGCGAGAGTAACCTGTCTGCAACCGCCACGTCTTGAACGGGTCCCACCTGAACCCTATAAAATGTCGCCCCATTTACGACAACATTTTTAACACGCACCGGCCCTAATCCATGCAGCGATGTCACAACGCGATTCGCATTTTCCGGATTACTGAAAGATCCTGTTTGAACGTAAAGCGCACTCGGAGTCACAGGGAACTGCTTTACAACCGGATCCGGATAAAAGGCTCCGGATGAAGCAACCCTACCCTGTATGCCTGATGGGGTATAAACTGTATTACCAGACGGTAGCGGGGCCGATATAACCTGTGGTTCTGTATAACCCGCCGCCATAATATCAGGTGATGTTCCTGGCTCGATCACAGGACCTCTGTTTGCCAGCGCATCTGTCATGCTGGAAGAAGATTCTGCTCCCGGAAAAGATGCCTGATTCCCGTATGCCAATTGTTGCCCCGGGGGCAGGTTATTAAGCGCAAGTTCACGTCCCCGCGTATCTTCCCCGCGCCGCGCGGCGTCGGCCATTTGACGGCTTTCTTCGGCCAAAACCTGAAGCCGTACGCGCGCAGTCCCCTTGTTTTTGAATCCCAGCAAATCAGCGGCTTTTTTAGAAACATCGATAATACGCCCACGGCTGAACGGGCCACGATCATTTACCCGCACAACCAATGAACGCCCGTTTTCCAAATTTGTCACGCGAACAAGGGCCGGTAACTGTAATGTCCGGTGTGCTGCCGTTAATTCATCCTGGCTGAATTTTTCGCCATTCGCTGTTCGGCTCGCATGAAATCCAGGGCCATACCACGATGCGACACCTGTCTCATCCAATGAATAACTCTCGCTGGGACGATAGGTACGGCCATCAACGGTATAGGGTTTACCCACTTTGAAATAGCCCTGCTGTCCGGATGGCCCCTTGTAATCTTTCCACTTCGCCGCCAAAAATTGCGTTTCCGCGCAAGCCGACAATGACAGCGCCATAAGCGCCATCAAAACCAGCCGCACAGGACGTGCAGAAGATATGATTTGCGACGTGAATATCACTGTTCGCCGCGGTCCTTTTTAATCAAGTCAGACAACATGCCTACGCTTGTAGCAAAATATGTGGACCTATTCCAAGCCATAATTACCTTGTAATTGTCATAAACAATAAAAGAGCTCCCTTTTGGACCGTCTGGCTGGATCAGGTAGGCCCGTGTATTAGGGGGCATCACCCTTGTCAATTTCTTATTATTTTTCAACGTGATACCCATACTTTCCCATATCTGCACAGACCGGGGACGCGACAGGCCAATTTCGGACTTGTCAAAAGTTGTGGATAACTGCACCGGATGCCCCCATGGCTGCCCCCGTTTCCAGCCAGATTTGGCCAAATAATGCGCAGATGAGGCGAAAACATCGGGTAAATTCCGCCAGATATCACGGTGCCCATCTCCATTACCATCCACCGCCATCCGCATAAAAGAGCTGGGCATAAACTGGTTTTGACCCATCGCGCCCGCCCATGACCCTTTCATGGCATCCGGCACAATATGTCCCTGATCCAGGATTTTTAAAGCCGTTAGCAATTCACCCCGAAAATAGGCAGCGCGCCGCCCGTCATACCCCAAAGTTGCCAGCGCATCGATGACTTTAAAGCCGCCAGTATTATGTCCATAATTTGTTTCGATCCCCCATAAAGCCACAATAATCTCGGCCGGGACACCATACTCGCGCTCCACTTGACGTAGTATATTTCTGTGCCGATGATAAAGCTCCCTACCCTTTTTGATCCGTCCTTGGGGCAGAACATTTTGGGCGTATTTTGCAAAAGTGATTGTTTTTTCGGGCTGTTTGCGGTCCAATTCGATAATGCGCGGGATAAAACGCGCCTGCAATATCGTCTCTTCTACCAAATCCCGATCAACCCCAGACTTTATTGCTTCATCGGCAACAGCCTGCCGCCATTCGGTAAACGACTGCCGCGGAGCCGCATGGGCCGCCGATCCGATACACAAGATTATAACACCCGTCAGCAAAACGCACGATATTGTACGATATAAAAAATTATAACTATTTGATAAAAAATGATTATCTGAAATCAACATGTGTAAAATGCCTTTAGTATACGTATGCTTCTTATGTACGGTATTTGCCCCGCCGTTCATAGACCTGTCGTATTTTTATCCCCGATCTTGTTTGCGAAATGAAAGTCAGGCTTGATTTTACAGGCATTCTCGGTTAAGGATCGTGTGCGTTTTTTGATACGTACGGATGGGTGGCCGAGCGGTTTAAGGCTGCAGTCTTGAAAACTGCCGTAGGGGTAACTCTACCGTGAGTTCGAATCTCACCCCATCCGCCATTTACCGCCATAACAACGCGCTAGCGCGTACTGCGTCGCAAGTCCTGGCATTCCACGTACGCCTGAAGCCATTGATAACGCTTCGATTATCCGACGAGCCTATTTTAACGGAGCCCTACGTTTCTTCCATCTCCACCCCGTTTTAAGAATAATTTTTTAATGCTATAGTTCATCAGAGGTTAAAACTTCTGATGAAATCATAATTATTAAGGAAAAGGTTGATCTAGCATGAACCGACTGGAAAAACATACCATTATCTTTGATACAGAATATGAGTGGGATAGGGGCCAGCTTGGTTACCCTCCGCCAGCTGGCACGCTACTTGAAATTATCCAGATAGGCGCACTGAAAATTGACCTAGGCAGCTTTACCGTACTTGACAGGCTTAATCTTCTGATCAAACCAAAAGATAACCCGGTTTTATCGGAATATTTCTGTAATCTAACACATATATCAAACGAATCTGTTGTGACACAGGGCATTTCTTTTGGCGAAGCTGCGCAGCGTTTTATGAATTTTTGCGGAGATTCACTACCCTATGCTTATGGCCATGATACATTAATCATGATTGATAATATGAGGCGTCATCAAGTATCAGTTCCACCCAAATGGCCTACAAATAAGGACAATAATATAACAAATCTTCAGAGTTGGTTCCACACACATGCGCCAGAAACGCGGACAGTTAACTCTGGCAGACTTGCCTCCACCCTTGGTCTTGCAACT
>CAZQLB010000058.1:5838-9865 GCA_964593915.1 uncultured Pseudobdellovibrionaceae bacterium | reverse complement strand
TCCACAGTTCGTCAATAGCCATGGATAAAAAGGACATATCGTCGGCTTTTTGCGCTTGAATTGTCGTCGCCTGGCTACGGTCAATCGGCAGATGCAGGGGGCACGGCACATTTTTTTGGTGGGTGGAGTTATATATATATCGATTTCGTAAATATCGGGTCATTGTTCCCTGACGGGCATCAAGGTCAATGGTTCCGACCCTGTACCCCTTATACAATAGGGCAATAGCAGTTTGAAGAGCAGCTGTGGATTTCCCGGACCCGCCCTTTTCATTACCAAAAACAATTAAAACAGGACCCGCGCGCTGGGATCCGAAAGCGCCAGAAGATGAGCCGTTTATTTGCGGTGCAGTTTGTGTCATGATAGATATCAGGTTAGGGGCTTGACCCGTAAAATGCAAGTCGCTTTTATACGAGGATAGCTTCTTTCCCCAAAATACCTTTCTTTGCGATGATATCATGACAACACACTATACAACACGGCTTGACGGCCTGCGCCAGCAAATGACCCGAATGGGGGTGGATGGTTATCTTATTCCTATATCTGGACCTTTTTTGGGGGAATATGCGGGGCCATCTGATGCGCGGCTTGAATGGCTGACGGGGTTTACGGGATCAAATGGCATCGCACTGGTTTTGAAAGATCATGCGCTGATATGTTCCGATGCACGGTATACGCTGCAGCTACAGGACCAGGTGGATAAAACAATCTGGACCACCGCAGATATACGAAAACCAGGGGTGGTTGGATGGCTGGATGAAGAAGGGATTCGGTCCATTAAAATTGGATATGACCCATCCCTGCATGCCGCGTTTGATATAGATAAAATGGAAAAGGAACTTGAACCTTTTCAAATCGTCCTTCATCCCATACGCGATAATTTAGTGAATTTGATCTGGACATCGCGGCCGCCCGTACCGCATACCGGGGTTGAACCTTTTTTGGATGTGTATGCGGGCGAAACAGCTTTGCAAAAAATCGATCGTATTGCTCAGGGATTAAAGGATAAAGGTCATGCGGCGGCTTTTTTATCGGACCCATCCGATTTGGCCTGGCTTTTGAATGTGCGCGGACGGGATCTTCCTCATACGCCGGTAGCGTTGTCGTGCGGGGTGATTTATGCCGATAAACATATCGAATGGGTGATTGACCCTTTGCGTGTCCCACTTGAATTGAAAAAGAATCTCAATCATCTGCTCCAAGTAACGCCGCCTGAATCCATTGACGATACGATGATGCGGATCAAGGCAAAGGTAGGGGCAGGTTCTGTTTTGGTGGACCGTGCGTATTTTACGGCCCAGCATGCACAGATGTTTGAATTTCGGAACATTGCAATCTGTCCAGGGGCCAGCCCGATTGCGCAGCCGCGCGCGATCAAGTCATCTGCTGAACAATCATCAACACGCGATGCGCATAAAAAAGATGCGGTAGCGCTTATTCGTTTCTTATCATGGCTGGATACACACGTATCATCTGGTGATTTAGATGAGCTGTCGGTGGCCGAGGAATTGTTGCGATTTCGGGAATTGGATCCTGCTTTTCGTGGGAATAGTTTTGGGACAATCGCTGCATTCGGGCCGCATGGTGCGCTTCCTCATTATCAGGCGGTTCCTGAAACCAATGCGCGTCTTTTGGGCGATACACTTTTGCTATTGGATAGCGGCGGGCAATATGTAGGGGGAACGACGGATATTACCCGCACGATTGCGGTTGGAACGCCAACGGACGACATGTGCCGGGATTATACAGCCGTGCTGCAAGCGCATATTGCTGTTGCAACCGCTACTTTTCCGGTGGGGACACGTGGCGCCCATCTGGATAGTTTGGCGCGCAATGTCATGTGGCGACATGGAATAGATTTTAGTCATCGTTTAGGGCATGGAATTGGGTGTTTCATGGGGGTTCATGAACCCGCCGTCACCCTGAGCCAGCTGGGCACAGACATCATTGAAAAAGGCATGTATATATCAAATGAACCGGCCTATTATCGGATGGGCGAATATGGGATACGCCTTGAAAACGATGTGATTGTTGTTGAATCGGATATGCCTGGATTTTTGAAACTGGATACCGTTTCGCTGGTGCCTTTTGATCCGGTGCTGACGAAATTGTCATTGATGACGGCGGATGAAAAAGAATGGCTGGCCGTATATCACACACGCATTCTCGAGGTCATCGGCCCCTTGCTGCCTCAATCTGATCGCGAATGGCTGGAAGCTGTTGTTGATTATTTTTGCTGATGGCGCTTGTATCCAGGACTGGTGAATAGTCAATTGTACACAATCAAAAACCCCGGGGAAACCCGGGGTTTTATCATCGTGTATAAACCGTATGAATGGTCAGGGGGATCAATCCCGTTCTTTCCGTTTACGGTCCAGTTTACGCCAGCGGCGAACGGACTCGGCCGCTTCGCGCGCACGTTTGATCGACGGCTTTTCATAGTTCCGACGCATCTTCAGTTCACGGAACAACCCTTCGCGTTGCATTTTTTTCTTGAGCACGCGCAAAGCTTGTTCAACATTATTGTCACGTACGTTAACGCTTACGATGATAATCACCTCATTCCCGATCTGGCCACAGGGTATAAAATAAACAAGGCCCCGCCCAAATCATGGGTGTGGTTGTATCATGCTGTGCTATAAAATCAAGCGGATTCTGTCTTTTTATAGGATTTAAGAGAGAAAAACAGATATCCGTAAAGGCATATCGGCCGCAAAAGAGCCTAATCCTTTTCGGTTGGGTGTGTGTTTTTTGTTTTTATTGTTTTGGTTTCTGTTTCTACTTCTTTTTTGTCTTTTTCCTGTTTTCTTATCAAAACGGCGCGCCGTCAGGAGCAGTTATTTTTACCAGGCTGCAGTCTAGTAAAGGATTTATATCCTATTTCCGTAGCGGTGTCAAGAATAAAATCCTATATTTTTTTATCCCGCTTTTAAATTCAGGGCGGCGGCCATCAGCCGTTTTGTATAGGGATCTTTCGGTGCATCAAAAATTTGCCGGGTATCCCCGTATTCCACCATTTTTCCGTTTTTCATGACCAAAACATGATGACACAGCGATCGGATCACGCGTAAATCATGGCTAATAAACACATACGCGAGGCCCATATCCTGCTGCAGATGAGAGAGCAGGCGGATCATCTCCGCCTGAACCACCACATCCAGCGCGGATGTCGGTTCATCAAGCAAAATCACATCCGGCCGCAGCACCAATGCGCGCGCAAGCGCAATGCGTTGCCGCTGCCCTCCGGAAAATTCGTGGGGGTAACGATGCCGTACATCCGGATCCAATTGCACATGTGAAAGTGCGGTGATAATTCGTTCTTCTCGCTCGGTCACAGACAGGTGAGGGTAATGAACCTGCAGCCCTTCGCCGACAATCTGGGCGACCGATAGGCGGGGGGATAACGATCCAAATGGATCTTGGAATACCATCTGGAATTTTGCGCGTAAAGGCCGCAGCGCGGAGGAGAATAACGTATCAATCCGTGTTCCCGACAAGGCAATCTGCCCCTTGGATCCCAAAAGACGGAGCAGTGATAATGCAAGAGTGGTTTTCCCCGATCCGGATTCCCCAACAATACCCAGTGTATGCCCCGCGCGCACATGAAGCGAGATGTCATCAACCGCTGTGACATAAGAAATGGGCCGCCCCAGCCAGTTATATTTTTTGGGAAACATGACGCTGATGTGCGCGCCGTCCAATACAACTGGCGCCTGTGTATCTTGCGGGGGCGGTGCATAATCCACCGGATGGGCGGATAAAAGTGTTTTTGTATAATCGTGTGCGGGATGTTCAAAAAGGGATGCGGTTTGTCCCTGTTCCACCACCACGCCTTGTTTCATGACGCATACACGGTCCGCCATTTTACGCACAATTGATAGGTCATGCGTGATCATCAAAAGAGCCATCTGTGTCGATTTTTGGATCCGGATCAGCAGGTCCAGAATTTCCGCCTGTACAGTTACATCCAGCGCGGTTGTCGGTTCATCCGCAATCAGCAGAGCAGGGTCACTAGCCAGCGCCATAG